>CALFEZ010000243.1 GCA_937957895.1 uncultured Erysipelotrichaceae bacterium | reverse complement strand
AGCACCCTCAACACAAAGCTTCTGATCATACACATAATCATGCTCCATGAAGATAGTCGCCTGCTTGCTGCCGTCAGACAATACAAAGTGTCCTTGTTGTATTTGCATCACTTTCCCACAAAAAGGAAACACCATTTCTTTGGGACGCGATTGAAGCATCATCACGACAAAGACACATACGATCATGATGATAAAATACGACCAGTGGATGTGTTTATGAAAATACAACAAGCAAAAAAAAACAAAAAGCACTTTCAACCATAAAGGATTGATAAAAAATGACAACCAAAACAGAAAAACAAGGACCGTTGCTTTTTGGCTCAGATGCACAATCGATCCCTGTTTCTTTCCAATGTTCGCTCACCAATGCCTTTGACAAGTGTGATTTGATCAACGGTTTGAAACAACCCGTTTTGTTCGCGATGTACGATGATCCGTTGAGCGATGACCTCACCAACTTGATCAAGCTGCATCAGCTGTATGATCGTAGCATGATTGATATTGATGCATGGTGTCTCTGTTTTAAATGGAATCGTAAGCTTGTCATGATGATGCAGGATGATATTGAGATTCAAAGATGATAGATCACTATCATCAAGCAACTCAACAAGCATCAAAGCTTCCCTGATCGTCGAAAATGGTCTGATCTCATACTGACCAGGTTGGGTAATGGCTCCTTCAATGGTGATCGTAAACGATTTTGGTGGCTGAAATACTTCTAAGGGCAATGATTGACAACCTTGGAAAGCCCATAAAAAAAGCATGATGATCCAAAGTCTGTGATGATGTTTGATCATAAGACATGGTTCGAATCAATTTTGCCATTTCCTATAAAGAGTTGTTTCAAACCAAAAGAAAACCCCATTTTTGAACTGGTCAAGGATGGAGTCGATCATTGCATGATGCTTTACTATTTGATTTTCAAGATCTCAACTTCGTAAGGCTGATCTGTGTTGACGGTCACCACATCACCTTCACGATGTTCCAATACGGCTGATGCCAGAGGTGTTGCGTTGGACAGCTTGCCATTGAGCGGATCTGCTTCGACAGAGCCTACGATCGTGTAGGTTTCCTGCGTGTTGGTCTCTTTGTCGAGCATGGTAAAAGTAGTCCCCAAACGAACGACTTTTTGACCGCTTTTCTTCTCATCGATGATTTCGATGTTATTGAGCATGACCTCCAACTCACGGATCCTTGCTTCTACCCGAGCTTGGCGATCGCGTGCAGCATCGTAATCCGCATTTTCACTCAAGTCGCCTTGAGCCCTGGCTGCCTGCAAATCTTCGATCACTTCTTTGCGGACCACATGGATCAAATGCTGTTGTTCCTTTATTAGATCGTTAAGACCCTCTTGGGTCACATATACTTTGTCTTGTACCATCTTAACACCCTCTTACATTTTAATAACTGCCCTATTATAACATGTTTTCCTTAATGATACTACTGATTTTGGTTGTCAGCAGATCGACCGCGACCTCGTTTTTGCCCCCTTGAGGAATGATGACATCGGCGTATTTTTTGCTTGGTTCAATAAACTGATCATGCATCAGTCGTACGGTGGTCGTATATTGTTCCACTACCGATTCAAGCGTTCGTCCGCGTTGATGTACATCCCGCATCAACCTTCGGATAAAGCGAAGGTCTGCCTGAGTATCGACATACACTTTGATATCAAGTCGTTGTCGGATACTTTCATCGTCCAATACAAACAGACCTTCTAAAACGATCACATCCGCTGGATAAACGGTTTCGATCACATCGCTGCGGGTATAATGGACAAAATCATATACCGGTTTTTCGATCGGTAACCGCGAGATCAAACGATCAAGATGTGACACAAGCAAATTGTTGTCAAAGGCAAACGGATGATCGTAATTGGTTTGCAATCGTTGCTCCATGCTCATATGGGATTGATCATTGTAATAATCATCCTGACGGATGATCACGATCGAGTTGGATTTTTCAAACGCATTTTTTAAGCGTTTTGAGATCAGTGTCTTACCTGAAGCACTTCCTCCGGCAATCCCGATCACGACTGGTTTCATCATCTTCGACCTCTCAGATATTTGTCCACGTTTGCTTCATGCTCCGCTAGTGTCTTTGCAAAGTAGATCGTCCCATCTCCATACACATCTGCCATGAAGTAGTAGTAATCCGTTTCTTCCGGATCCAGTGTGGCTTGTATCGCCATCTCTGAAGGATTCAAGATCGGTCCTACAGGTAATCCACGATAGACATACGTGTTGTATGGTGAATCGATCCCGGTTCGGCGTTCACACTCGAGCCAATTATCGAACTCATACAATGCATAACAAACCGTTGGGCTTGCCTGCAGTGGCATGTTGATTGCAAGACGATTATAGAAAACACCGGCGATCTTGCGCATGTCATCCAATTTGCGCGCTTCATACTGAACGATCGAAGCAAAGATGAACACTTCATGCACTGAAAGCTCGGATGCTTCAAACAAAGGTAGATTGCGGTTGTAGATTTTTTGAGTTTGATCCAAAAAGCGAATGGTGATCGCTCTAGCGGTCGTATTGACAAAAAAGTCATATGTTTCCGGGAAAAGATATCCTTCCAGATACACTCTAACACGGGGATTCAGGATATCCTCACTTAAAAAGTCATACCTGTCGATCATCTCTCTGATGAATGTTTCATCATTCCAAAGAGCGAGCAACTCCTCAGAAGAAACATTGGTGTTTTCTGATATTCTTTTGGCGATGTCCTTTGCCCAGAATCCTTCCGGCAATGTCACTCGAACCTGATCCGGAATGGTTTTAGAGCCATCATTGATCGTTTGAAGGATGGTTTTTACATCCCAGGATCGATCAAGTCGGAAGTTACCTGCCTTGATGGCTTCAAGCCCCTCATTTTTGGCAACATAGCGAACATAATATGCTGAACGCACGATGTTTTGAGCATGCAAAGCATCCGCTACCGAGTTCAGACTTTGTCCGGAAACAACCTCAAAAACAACGACATCGCTCTGATCGGTCACCGGCAATGTCGCATGATACACCATCACACCGCTACCCGAAAGTACGGTCATGATCAACAAGATCAAGGTTATTTTAATGGATCGTTTCTTCATCTTCATCTTCTGATTCTTCTTCATCTATTACAAACGTATTGAACACTTCTTCAATAAAATCCCACTCTGCTTCATCTTCGATGGCGAAAAGATTACCCTCATCATCATAGATCGAGGCAAAAACTTGCCCCTCGGGGTCTTTCTCATCAAAATAGCAAACGATGTTTTTATGAGATATCGTGCTTTCAACCGTAAAAAGCACCGTCATCTCCACTTCGTTGCCCTGTTGGTCGATCACAAAGATCGTTCTGTCATCATTATTTGAGAAAATACCATCATTCATGTCGTCTTACCTCCGTATGTGGTCCAAATAGCTTTGTAGGATGATCTCTGCCGCCAT
>CALFEZ010000242.1 GCA_937957895.1 uncultured Erysipelotrichaceae bacterium | reverse complement strand
CCACGAAAGATCAGCATGCCTGCAAAAATCGAAACAAAAGCCGGAAAACCCATAAAAGCAACCAAGAAACCATGCCATAATCCAATGACCAGGCCAATGATCAACACAACCAAGATTACGATCCAGACATTGACGTTGTATTGAGTCAAAAAGATTGCTGAAACTGCCCCTAAAAAGCCAGCCACATATCCCACACTCAGATCGATATGCCTGATGACGATCACCAGTGTCATTCCCACTGCCAAAACAGCGATGTAACCTGTTTGATTCAGTAAGTTGGAGATGTTGCGGGAACTGATGAAAAGTCCATCTGACATGATCGAAAAGATGAGCATGATCACACCCAGAGCAATAAACATCCCATAATCCCTGATATTGTTTTTGATGTTGTCTTTTAGTTCGACAAAGAATTGTTTCAACATATGGTTTCCCCTTTATTCTGTAGCATATTCCATGATCTGTTCGGGTGTCGCTTCGGATGCCTTGACTTCACCTGCGATCCTGCCTTCATTCATGACATAGATACGATCACTCATCCCCATGACTTCCGGAAGCTCCGATGAGATCAACACGATGCTCATTCCTTCTTTGACAAGCTGGTTGATGATGGTGTAGATCTCATATTTGGCACCGACATCGATACCTCGTGTCGGTTCATCCAATATAAGGATGCTGGGTTTGGTAAAAAGCCATTTACTGACGGAAACTTTCTGTTGATTTCCACCACTGAGATTTTTTACCTTTTGTTCGATGGTCGGCGTTTTGATATTTACATCCTTTACAAACTGTTTTGCAACTTGGATCTCTTCGTTCTGATTGATCACGGAGTAATCAGAGATCTCTTTCAGGTTGGACAAAGTGATGTTTTGTTTGACATCCTGGATCAAGATCAGACCTTCTGCTTTGCGATCTTCAGTCACATAAGCGATCCCTTGTTTGATCACTTCTTTGGGGTTGTTGATTTTGATTTTTTTGCCATGTACATACACATCACCACTTACGTGGTATTTGAGTGAGTTGCCAAAGATCGTTTTGGCAAGCTCGGTCCTGCCGGCTCCCATCAGTCCTGCGATCCCAATAACTTCTCCCTTTCTGACAAACAGCGACACATCTTTGATCATGGTACGTTGAAGTTCCTTGTCGATGGCATTGAGTTGCTTGATCTGTAGTGTGATTTCTTCCTGGACCTGGCTTTTTCGTTTTGGAAAGACATCATTGATCTCGCGGCCTACCATTCCTTTGATGATGACCTGGGTGTCTATCTCCCCTTTTTCTCTGGAAAGAGATGTGATGGTTTTACCATCACGAAGTACTGTTACCGTATCTGCGATGGCTGTAACTTCTTTGAGTTTATGAGAAATCATGATGGATGTCACGTTTTGCTTTTTTAGTTCAAGCAGCAATTTCAATAAGTTCTCGCTCTCTTCTTCGTTTAAGGCGGCAGTCGGTTCATCCAAAATCAGGATCTTCAAATCCTTCGACAACGCCTTGGCGATTTCGATCAGCTGCTGTTTGCCGACTCCGAGATTTTTTATCTTCTCTTCAGGCAGCACCTTCAAGTTCACTTTTTCAAGATAACGCATGCATTGTGTGATGGTTTCATTCCAATCGATCACTTTGCCTTTTTTGATTTCATGACCTAAAAAAACATTCTCATAGACGGTCAGCTCCGGAAACAATGCCAACTCCTGATGGATGATCCCGATGCCTTTGGATTCACTGTCTTTGATAGTGTGAAAATTTTGGACTTCGCCATCCAAAATGATATCACCTTCGTATTCACTTTTTTTGTATACCCCACTCAGGATCTTCATCAAAGTGCTTTTACCGGCACCATTTTCTCCAACCAGACAATGGATCTCCCCTTCTTTGACTTGGAAGTTGACATCGTCCAATGCTCTGACACCGGGGAAATCCTTGGTGATGTTTTTCATTTCTAGAATATTTCTCATGCTCTGTCGACCTCACTGAAGAAAGCAGTGGTAAGGAACCCCTTACCACTGCATCAACTTGTAATCTTGGCTATAGCTTAGTTAGGGAATGTAAAATCAGATGCTTGATAGTAACCTGAATCGATCAAAGCAGCTCTTACATTGTCTGCATCGACTACGACGACATCGGTTTGTTTTGCAGGAACTTGTTTGACACCATTATCGTAGGTACCAGTGGTTTGTGGTGTGTTGCCGGCCAAAACAGTCAATGCCATATCGATGGCATCAGCAACCAACGTACGGACATCTTTGAATACCGTCATGGATTGCTTTCCGTCGATGATATACTGTACGGAAGCTTTTTCAGCATCTTGACCAGTCACAAAGTAAGAAGTGACATCGGTATCAGCAGCAAATGCATCTGCGATAGCACGAGCAGTTCCATCATTTGGAGCCAGGATGAATACATCGCCTTTGTCAGCAGCGGAAGCAGCTGTCAAATGGTCGTTGGCAAGATTCAATGCTGTGTTGAAATCCCAGTTGGTGGTGATTTGTCCCAAAATGTCAGACATTTGAGTTCTTGTCAATGTAGCATTGGAAGCCAAACCTGTGGCTGCGGAAGAGTTTTTGATGACGAATGTGCCATCAGCGATTTTAGGTTGAAGAACATTCCATGCACCTTCAAAGAACAAGAATGCATTGTTGTCACTGGCAGCACCGGCATAAAGGTATAGTGGATTGCCGGTTCCAGTAGCATTGTCGATCAGATACTGACCTTGGGCTTCACCAACAGCGACGCTGTCAAATGTTACATAGTAGTCCACGGCATTGGTGTTGGTGATCAAACGGTCATACGCGATGACAGTGATGCCTTCTGCTTTTGCCAACTCAACGGCGGCACCGGCAGCATCTCCATCTTGAGCAGTGATGATCAAGACTTTGATACCTTTGGAAATCAACGTTTCAACGTTGGATAGTTCGGTGGCAGTAGAACCCTGGCTAAACAGGATCTCAACGGAATAATCTGTATCTTTCAGCAAATCTTTAAAACGGGTCTCGTCTTGGATCCAACGTGGCTCATCGCGAGTTGGTAAAACGATTCCGATGTCAACGGTCGAACCATTGCTTGGTGAGCATGCTGTCAGTGCCATCAAAGCAACAAACATCACACTCAACAAAATCATAAGCTTTTTCATGTTTCCTCCTTTAGTGTGTTTACACTCTATACACATTATAGGAAAGAAAGCCCTTACATAACATGGAATATCCTTTACGTTTTTTGTGATTTTCAACATACTCACAAGCTTACTCACTGATCGACAGTTTTTTGTAGTCGACCCAAACATACTGACCATTTTCTATTTCATGAGGAAAGTCATGCAACGATTTTTCCTGTAAAATCCACATGGCGAGCTCAAGCATGATGTTTGCCATCTCCTGTGAATCGTTTTTGATGGTCCCATACATATGCCCACTGCGGATCAGCTCCAGTGCAGGGTCTAAAC
>CALFEZ010000241.1 GCA_937957895.1 uncultured Erysipelotrichaceae bacterium | reverse complement strand
GATTATGATGATTTCCGGTTGACTCTGCATTGTTATGTATGCAAGCCAAGATCAGAAGTGATGCGGCTTGCCGTTCATGATGATGTTGTTTGGGTGGACACTCGATCCATCGAGTCCCTCAACTGGTTGCCTGCTGACAGGGTGATGATGGATGATTTGAAACAGCTTTGTCAGGAACTTGAAGTCATGGGTGATAAGGAGACATTATGAAAAGATATCTTGGATTGGTTTTGATACTGATTGTGGTAGTAAATCTGTTTCCCTCTTTTTCGGGATCCATATTTGGTTTTTTGATCCCGGTGATCTTTTTCCTTGCGATCTTCAATACCCTTTTGAAAAAACGTCCTTTTGAAAAAGGAAATCCTTGGGCAGACAGGATGCCTTCACAAGATGAAGTCGCATCCGAGATCAAAGAGAAATTCGATACCCGCAATCCTTATGATACCGTAGCAACCTACGATCCGGCTTTGGTCGAGATCAATCGCTTCGATGATCTGGTACAAACCTCTACCATCAAGATGACATTGCTCAATCCACCCAAAAAAGATCGTCCGGAAGAAACCATGATGTTTCTTAATGAAGGTGAGCAGATCATCTTGGAGCCTCCAACTTCGATGCTTGCCACAGTGGCTGTCTATGATCGCAGCAAACATTTGCTCGGATATGTTCCCAAAACCAGAAACGGGACGGTCATGTCATTGATCAACAGTGAACGGATCGTAAAAGGTTACATCAGCAAGCTTACAAAAACCTTGTTTACCAACAATATCGAAATCGAGATCGAATACAAACAAAGATAAGACACGTGTCTTATCTTTTATTTTTCTGTTGTATGGCCCACTGAGCCACTTGTTTTTTAACTTTATCTAACTGCTCCAGGTCATTTAGGATCCCAAATGCCGACACCCACCTGTTGGTTTTTTCGATGCTTTTTCTGGCACGGGATTCAGCATGTTTGCATCCGCCTTCATGTGTGTAAAAATAGCATATGTCTTTGTTATTCAGATGTCCTTGGTTTAACA
>CALFEZ010000240.1 GCA_937957895.1 uncultured Erysipelotrichaceae bacterium | reverse complement strand
GTAAGATCCTGTGGAATCAAATGAGCATTGATGGCAGCTTTGAGTGATTCTATGCGATTGTACACGATCGTTGTACCATCGAATCCGATCGATTGGATGTCGTGAGCACTTATGATCTTTTTAAGTTCTAAAACAAATCCGTTGAAAATCTGATCATATACTTTGATCTGTTGATCTGGACATTGACTGTGAGCTTGTTGCAAGTATCGATGGTCGACAAGCAAATACGAATGATTTGCTGTAACAAGCAAAGAGGCTGTCGTTCCCGTAAAACCTGCAAGATGATAAAGATTTGGTCTGTCTTCGATGAGAAGTGCATCCAGCTTATGTTTTGTCAAAAGACTCTGGATGTTCGCGATTCTATGTTTCATGCTGTCTCCTTGTGACCATTATAGCAAAGCAGCAACTTCAGTCATAGATGTATTCACTAGATATCGGTCGTTGATGCTCGTCAATATGTAAAACAAGGTAATAATCATAATAACCATCAAACCATATGATCATCGTGTCGTCTTTATACCAAAACGTAATCCAATGATCATATATGTATATTGCATCATGATGTCTTGGGTTATATCGATGCAGATACTTGAGTGCTTCGATCTCCATGTTGATTCGATCAAAAGCTTTTTGTGCCAATGATTGTTGTTGTCTATCAAGCATCTTCAATGTAGCAATCAAAGAAAACATCATGGTAAATGCAAAGAAAAAAGTCATGACAAACAATGTGATGACTCCCCTTTTATTCAATATTCCATATTCGCAATGTAAGCCTTTTGTCATGCACTTTCCCCTGTATGGATACCCAGCCATCTTCAAGCAACCATTCTAAATCAACGACTCCAGTCCAAACGATCTGAGTTCCGGGAGATAGTATCAAGCGATCATCAATGATGTTCAAACAACGCATTTCACTGTAGTAATTAAAACAGAACTTATCATTTTCAAAAAAGACATCATCATTGATCGCCATTTGCCATTGGACCTGCAAGATAGCGAGTTCATATTCTGCCAATGGTCGTTCGATACGGAATGACATGATCGATTGGATCAAAAAGAGCATTGCTAAAACGATATAAGCAAATGCAGCTATACTTATGATCGTTTCGATCAAAACGATACCGTGACTATTCTTTACCATAAAGTGATCAAAACCATCATCAAATGGATCATGATTCCCACCATCAACAAACCAATCATTACTTCAATGATCAAAAATCCATTATCGGATCTCATAACGTCCAAACCCTAAAAAAAACACAATATTGATCGAATGATATCCTCTGTTTATGGTACCAGCTTTTGCTTGATTGATGTTCCCTTTGTGATTATAGTGAAGATCTTTGCCATCGATCTTGAAAGGCAAACTAACTTTTTTGTGGCATGCGATCGCAGTGAGTTGTGCGTTGATGATCTCATATTCGATTACCCTTACGTGATAAGAATAATCGATCATCTTCCACCCATGCAATGGTATTGACAAGGAAGACAAAATGCCAACGATCATCAAAACCAGCATTGTTTCTATTAAAACACCTCCACTATGGCAGTACGGCTTGATTTTCGATAATTTCAATCGTTTTTCCATTTTGACATGTTCTTTGCGCATCAGTGAGAAGTCCTTGTTCTATCATTTGATCAATGGTTATAGGATACTGGTCATGGATC
>CALFEZ010000239.1 GCA_937957895.1 uncultured Erysipelotrichaceae bacterium | reverse complement strand
ATTTTGTTTCTTAATCTCATGAACCTATCAAAATCGTTAGTCAGTGCCAGATACACAGCACCTGAAAGTGAAGCATTATTGATTGTATGACACTTTTCAAGTATTGATTCTGGGATTACCCCCAAACTCGCAAGGTATCTTGCATCAATGCTGGATCCAAAACCTCCCGCTATGAAGACTTTGCTAATCTCCATCGGATTGAAAAAACCATTTTCAAGCAATGTTTTCACTCCAGTCTGAAGAGCAGCTTTCGCTAACTGAACTTGTCTTATATCTTTTTGAGACACGTATATATTGCGCTCTTCGTCAATATAAAACCGATCATTGTTATTTGCTAAATAACCTGTCTCATCCATGATGTTCATGTTAATAAAATGGTCAATTATCTGAATCAACCCTGAACCACATATTCCTGCTGCCTTTGTGTTTCCGATAGTATTGTAAGACATATTTCCCTTAACAACTTCGATTGAGGCTATAGCTCCTTTGATGCTTGGCATCCCACATTCAATGTTTCCACCCTCAAATGCAGGCCCTACAGCTGTTGATACCGAAATTAACTTATCTCTATTACCAACAATCATCTCTCCGTTTGTGCCAAGATCAATCAGCATCATGTTTTCATTACTATGATCTATTCCACACGCAACTATCCCACTGACAACATCTCCCCCTATGAATGCAGATGCATAAGGCACTATGTATAATACTCCACTAAAAAAGGACAAGTTCTTAAAGCAATCAACAATGTTAAACAAAAAACTCTGCTGATCATCAATCTCAAAGGGATATGTACCTAAAGCAATTGGATCTTTACCTAATAGCAAATACATCATTGTTGTGTTGCCGGATATCACAATACTTTCAAATAATTGTTTGGGCAACCCGTGTTTCTTAATTATCTTCAATATGGAAGTCTCTATTGAGTCAATGATAAGTTTGTGAAGCATGTTCAGTGAACCATTGCATGCAGCATGGATTCGGGTTATTACATCTGAACCATACGATCGTTGAGGATTGAAGAAAGTATCTGAATACGATACAGCTGTTCCATCAACCTTCATTATCATAACTACCACGGTTGTGGTTCCGATATCAATAGCCACAGAATATGAATCACGATGCTCATAATCTGCATGCTGTGCAAGATAGATTTGAGAGTTGACTATACCATCACTCTCAGAGATTATCTCAATATCGTAATAACCTTCAAACGGGTGGCAGCATGCTAATCTGTATCCCTCTTTTAGTCTTGAGGGGTGTAGAAATCGTTTATCTGATTCTGTGATTGTAAGTTCTGGGGTTACTTTAACTAGACACTTACCACATGATTTGTTTCCGTTGCAATCGGAACGAATACACTCATGGTTACTTTTGAGATAATCTAAAATTGTTTCTCCCTTAAACACTTTAATGTTTCTCTCCAAATAGATTTTTTTGAATGGTGACACTATCTACATTCAATGCACAGTAGTCCACCGCTTCTTTTGCAACGATTTGATGGAAAATCAACTTCCATGTTATTTTACTTGTTGTAAACCGAATCAACACTTTGTTGTGAGTATGCCTTTCTGCAGCAATTTGAGTAACCTCATTCCATGGAATAACATGAAACACTTTATAAACTCCATTTTCCCCCAATCCTCTTTTTACTGAAAAGGAAGCAAATAGAACGACCAAAATCAGAACATTTCTAAAAGATTCGATCAAAGTATTATCAAGCTGAATCGGGAAGATTACAATAACGAAAAATATCATTAAGGCAATGGTAAAGAAATCATCATTGCCTTTTATTTTAACTTTTCTATTTCTTGTTATCACCAAAAACGCGATGTAACCCGTTAAAAACAATAGAATAATACTCAGTAAAATGTTCAAATATTCCATATATTTATACCTCTTTACTAATTTATCATTATTTTGATCATAAAACAACCACAAAATGCTTTATTGAGTTATGTTTACATAAGAAAACCATTATTGTCTTTCATTATCTGTTTATACTGCATTTTTTAAGAGAAAGATAAAACGACTATGAAATCCTTACTTTTTCTACCTCAACACATGGCATTTCCATTGTTTTGATTTCAACATCACCTTTTAATGATTCCAGCAACGAACTACTACATCACTTGTATTTATATGAAAAAACTAGAAATGCACCTAAGAACATACAGAATAATATCTCTTTGAATGTTCTTGTCGATATCTATCATCCTGTTTATCATCCATTCCCTAAAAACAATCTGTTTGCTAAGTTGTCCCTTATATTACCCACGTCAGTACAAAAAGATCGATTTGGTGCAATTCTATCGATATCTTAGGAGTATCTGATTAAAATCAAACGATGAAGTATTACTGTAACTATATAATAAAAGTACAAGGGTGGGTAGTATGATCGATCGTGCGTTGTCACAAGCTTTGATCTACTGAACTATGATCCAAGGATCTGCTAATACAAATCATTTATAACATCACATTAAACATACGTTCTGGATACTATCCCATCGACTGTGATTTTAGAGGTTGAAATGGAGGTCAACATGAAACGTTTTCTTGTATTATTTCTTTCTTTGTTTTTAGTTTTACTTGTAGCCGGTTGTGATAATGTGGCTGTAGATAATTCCAGCAAACCAAACAATCAGACCAATGATCAAAACAACCAAACACCAGTACCACCACCAGGGCAGACGGTATACTCTATTGGAGAATTGATCGAATTTACCAACGGCTTGTCTATCATTGTGATGAGTACGAAATCAGACATGGGAAAGGAATATTTTGGTCCAGATGAAGGAAATGAATACTTCTATGTGATGGTTCAACTCACAAACAACACCGGAGAGTCTCAAAGCATCAGCTCACTGTTGCAGTTTAAGCTGAAAAATGACGATGGACTTGAGTACTCACTTGCCATTTTTGCTGATACGACCGGAAGTTTGGATGGATCCATAATCTCGGGAGATAAAATGACTGGAGAAGTTGCATTTGAGATCCCAAAAGATTCTGATGAAGCTTTGTATTTGTATTTTTCACCAAGTTTGTTTTCTGATCCGGTGAAAATCAAGGTTCGTTGATAGGAGGAGTAAATGAAAAAGAAGAAAAGTCTCTTGCTGCTGATTTCATTGATACTTGGTGCCATCTATCTGGTTTATATCATTTCATACTTTGCAGGTCTGCTGGGAGGATCCAATGATGCTGATCTTGTTGCTGCTGGGATCGCAACCGCACTGGTAGCACCTCATATCGTGGCAACTTCGATCACAGTATTGTTCAATGCTTTGGGATACTTCATGGAAAAACGGGGTTTTGCATTGACCGGGGGCATCATGTATCTTGTTGCCGGAGTGCTTTTTATCCCATACATCATCTTTGTGTTGCTTCAAGCGTTGTTATCCTTTATCGGTTATGCCAAAATGCCTAAAGCATTGGTTTGAACCAAACCATTGTTTGACATATGCTATCGGCAGTTCAGATTATACGTCACAACCATTGATGCCAACCAAACACGCGAAAAAGAACTCGATCAAAAAGAACCACATTAACAAAATTGACTGACTAAACTCTGATCTAAAGATCAGTCATATATGTCACAGCTAAAAACGGTTTCTTCTGAACCGGATGAGTTTTCAACGATCTCAATTTTCTCAACGGTTCCATCATACATTGCTTTTCTTAACAACTCAAATGTATCATTGAAATCAATTAGTTTTGAATCTAAATTGAAGAACTGTTTTAGTTCAACTGCATACTTCTGGCCAACCATTAACTCGCTTGCGTCATTGATGCTCAATATATGAGGATTTAGTAATGAATCTGTTACCAAAATCAATGAGTCCATCGAATCAAATCGATCAAAACCTTCTAACGTTTGTCTCATTTCAAAAACCATAATCAGTTTGCATTCTACATTTACATACTTTTGTTCCTCTTCAGGTTTACATCC
>CALFEZ010000238.1 GCA_937957895.1 uncultured Erysipelotrichaceae bacterium | reverse complement strand
GGTAAGGTGTCTCAAGTATTTTGGGAAGATGCATCAGCCTTGGATGGTTGATCACACCCAACAATACGTCAAATCCGATCTGCCCATAACCGATGTTTTCATGACGGTCCTTGCGTGCTCCTTTGGCATTCTTTGAATCATTTACATGTACGACCGAAAGACGGTCCAATCCGATGATACGGTCAAACTCATCCAAAACGTCATCAAAATCACTCAAATCATAGCCGGCATCATGTATGTGACACGTATCAAGACACACTGAAACACAGTCTTTGTTTTCGACATGCTCGATCAAGTAGGCAATCTCTTCGAAACTTGATCCGATCTCACTTCCCTTTCCTGCCATTGTTTCCAAAGCAATCGAAACATCACTTACCTTTTCCAATACCATGTTCAATCCTTTGATGGCTTGTTGTAATCCAATCGCAACACCTGCACCTACATGTGCTCCCGGATGTAAAACGATCACTTTGCCTTGAAATGCACGGACCCGTTCTATTTCTTTGGACAAAAATGTCGTTGCCAGTTCAAAAGTCTCTTTTTTTTGAGAGTTAGCCAAATTGATGATGTATGGAGCATGTACGATCAAGTTTTCGATGGGGATATCATGATCTGCCATCATTTTCAGTCCATCCGGGATCATCAGCTCCAAAATCGGTTTTCTTAAAGTGTTTTGCGGGGCTCCCGTATAGATCATCAGAACAGTAGCATCATATTCTAATGCTTCCTTGACTGATCCTAAAAAATACTCATCTGCCTTTAGTGAGACATGACTTCCGATCCTCATGAAGAGCCTCCTTTTGATCGTTCTTTGGCACGTGCTTTTTTCTGTTCTTTGATTTTGGCTGCGATCATGGCACGTCGTTTCTTGGCATGGAATTTTTCGATTTCTTCCTGCTGTTTCTTTTTGTAGTTTGGTTTGACTTTTTGTTTTCTGCCTTTTATCATCGATACGATCTTTTTGTCTTCTTTGTTGAGATAACGATGTTTATGCTGATATGGCATTAACTCTTTCCAGTTTCCATCTTGAAAGCTGACATGCTTAAAGTCGATCCCCTCTTTGATCAATGTTACGATACTGTTTTGATCATTGTCTTTGTAAATGGTAAGACAAACACCTGTTTTTCCGGCACGGCCTGTTCTTCCCGCACGATGTTTGAAATAGGATAGGTCTTTGGGAAACCCCAATGAAATGACATGAGAGATGTTTTCGATGTCCAATCCTCTTGCTGCGATGTCACTGGCTACGATATAAGGTACTTTACCCTGATCGATTCGCATCAGTGCGTGCTTTCGGGCAGCACTTGTCAAATTTTTATGAAGTTCGATCACTTTGTGTCCCTGTTCCCTCATCTTCTCACCCAGTTCACTCACTTCCGATTTGGAGTTTGCAAAGATAAGACACTGATTGGGTTGTAACCCTTGCAGGATATGAAGACACATGTCGATGTATGTTCGATGCTTGGCAGCGATCAACTGATATTCAATCTGTGGATTGAATGCGGCATCTTCAACAACCTGAATCAACTTCGAATTAGTGAGATACTTTCTCAAAAATGGTTGCAACTCAGCAGGGATGGTTGCAGAAAAAACCAATGTTTGGATGGTTGATGAAAGCTTTGATAACAAACGATCACACGCTTCGATAAATCCCTGATCGACCAGCATGTCAGCCTCATCAAGGACGATCATGGAAGCAGTGTGAAGATCGATCGTATTGGCTTCCAGATACAGATCATTCAGTCTTCCGATCGTACCAATGACCAACTGAGCTTGTGTGTCACTTTTTTTGGTGATGCGCTTTTCACCACCAACATAGGTCTTGATTTGGATACCATCAGCAGCATCTGCGAGCTCTTGGGCAAAACGCGATATCTGATGAGCCAATTCTCTTGTAGGGGCTACGATCACTGCTTGCGTCACGGGACGTTTTGTAAGCTTGGCAAAAATCCCAAAAAGATATGCATGGGTTTTACCGGTCCCTGTTGGAGATGTAACAACAAGTGATTGATTTTTTAGGATAGCTGGGATGACTTTTGCTTGGACCTGACTTAGAACATCAAATCCAACGGTATCCATCATCTGCTTTATGAGCGGGTTTTGTTTCATTGTTTCATTATACTCCATTTCCCATATTTTACCAAAAATTTATGCTAAAATGACGTTGGAGGTTCGTTTATGGAAGTAATTTCAGTGATTCCCCGAAGCTACTGCAAAGGGGTAGTCAATGCCATAAGGCTTGCCAAGGAAATACGTGGCAAACACCCGGATCAACCCATCACGATCTTGGGTCCGCTTGTCCACAACCGTTTTGTCATGGAAGCGCTGCAAAGAATCAACATCCAGACTCTCACCTCATTTGGAAAATCAAAAATCGAGATGCTCGATCAAATTGAATCAGGAGTAGTGCTTTTCACTGCTCATGGAGTAAGTGAACATGTCAAGCAAGCAGCAAAACAAAAAGGTCTGATTTGCTATGATGCCACTTGTGAAGATGTGTTTGCCACACAGCGACTGATCGATCAGGCAATTACAGAAGGCAAACGCGTTTTGTATATAGGCAAAAAAAATCATCCTGAATCGATGGCAGTGATCGAAAACGATCCATCTGTGGTGCTTGTTACACACATCGAAGAGATACCTAAAAATATACCACAACCCATATTCGTCACCAACCAAACAACGCTCAGTGTGCTGGACATTCAGCCAATCTTTGATACCATCCTAACTCTTTATCCTGATGCCGAAATTGCACAAGAGGTTTGTGATGCGACCCTCAGACGTCAGCATGCCGTTATCGATATTCCAAAGGTAGATGGGATCATCGTTGTGGGTGACCCATTATCCAACAATACTCGAATGTTAGCGAAGATTGCAAAAGACACCCATCATGGTTGGGTATCGATGATCGAAAGCATCGAGGATCTCGATGTGAAACTTCTGAGTGAAACATCCATCATCGCCGTAACTGCAGGAGCATCGACACCACCGGCACTTGTCGAACAAGTGATCCGTTATTGTCGTGAGTTTGACCCTGACAACATACAGCCGGTTCCCAAGGTAGACATTGACACTTTATTGATCTAACATCACATCAAGCATCTTTATTTGCTTTAAGATGATTTGTTTTTTCGGATGACGCGATGGAATCTCATGCAAAATCAAGAGCAACTGCTCTTTTTTTATGTGGCAATATTTCAAAAACACATCCCCTTTTTTCTTCATCAATACAGGACCCAAAAACAATTGTTGCTCATCATAAACAACAGAATCACCATCATAAGCGATCGTGAGTATCATATAAAAGAAATCATCTTCGACGATCGTCTCATCCAAGATCCGAAGTCCATTATCCATGCAATATACACGCATTTTATCAACTTGATGATTTATCTGGACAATGACTTTTTTTAGTTTTCTGATCGTGCTTTTATATTGGGTCATGATAGCTTTGGCATTTTCATAACCCATACCAGCAATAACCCAAACATCGACATGGTGATATGGGTGTTCATCCTGTACCAGATGACATCTCACTCGATCACTCACACCATAAAAGTCCACCATTTTACGTGCTTGTGATAGTGGACCTTGTTTGTTGTCGATAGCATAGATCAAGGGGCATTTGCCTTCCAATGCAAGAGCTATCGGCAAGTATGCATGATCGGTTCCGATGTCCGCTACGGTAGACCCTTGATCGATCAGGTCAAAAATCGTCTGAAGTCGATGTGAAAGAAGTTTATCCCTTGTCGACAAAATCCTTCAACCTCTTAGAACGTGTTGGGTGCTTCAGTTTTCGAAGTGCTTTAGCTTCTATCTGACGAATCCTCTCGCGTGTGACATTGAACTCCTTACCCACTTCTTCCAATGTGCGTGTTCGTCCATCATACAATCCAAATCGCAATCGGAGAACTTTCTCTTCTCGCTCAGTCAAACCCTGCAAGACCAAGTTGATCTCGTCTTTGAGTAACTGATTGTTGGCAAAATCATCCGGTGACATGGCATCTTTGTCTTCGATGAAATCTCCAAGGTGTGAATCGTCTTCCTCACCGATCGGAGTTTCCAACGAAACGGGTTCCATGGCGATTTTTTGTATCTCGCGAACTTTTTCGGCTGTGATGTTTTCCATCTTGGCAGCAATCTCTTCCGCAGTCGGATCTTTGCCAAGATCTTGAACCAGCTGACGCTGGATACGAGTAAGTTTGTTGATCGTTTCGACCATGTGGACAGGGATACGAATGGTCCTTGCCTGATCGGCAATCGCTCTGGTGATTGCCTGACGGATCCACCATGTGGCATAAGTCGAGAACTTGAATCCCTTTGTGTGATCGAACTTCTCAACAGCTTTGACCAGACCCATGTTCCCTTCTTGGATCAAATCCAAAAACAACATGCCGCGTCCCACATACTTCTTGGCGATGCTTACGACCAAACGAAGGTTGGCAGAGATCAATACCTTTTTTGATTCCTCGCCATCGATGCGTTTTTCTTTCAAACCTTCCACTTTCTCGCGCAGTTCATCGCTATCGACATGATCGATCAAATAGTCTTCGATCGTGTCCATGTCTTTGTATGCTGGATCATCTGCCAAATGAGGGTAAAGCTGCTCAAACATGTTTCGAGTATAGGCTGCCGCATCAACACCTACTTGGATACGACGAGCAATCTCAGGTTCATCTGCCGGCGCGATCAAGTTGACGCGACCGATCTCTTTGAGATACATCTTGACAGGATCATTTATCCTGACATTGGGAGCATTTGAAAATTGCGATTGATATGTTTCAAGATCAACGACGTTGATTTCATCTTCATCGACATCGTCTGTGTCATCTGATAAAAATTCCAGTTCATCAGCTGGTTCGTTTTCCTTGGAAAGATCGACATTCTCTTCGTCAAACTGATCATCTGAGAGAAGTTTGATCTCATTGTCCTTAAACCACATAAACAATGCCTCAAGGGTTTCATCGTCCATATCAAGATGTGAACAAGCATCGAGAAGTTCACTTTCATAGATGATCTTCTTTTCTTTTGCTTTTTCCAGATACTCTTGTTTGATATCCTCGAGTGTTTTGTATGTTTTCATCTTTTGCCTCCTTTGCTTTGCAGTTGATGGATTTCTTTTTGCGCCTGCAACATCATATCGATGTATTCAGCTTTCTTTTGGGGGTTGGTCGTTTGACTCGCGAGGCGTTTGTATTTTTGGATCTTATCCTCAATGATATGTCTTTTTACCTGCACGATCGCATCTTCGAGCACGTTCAGATCCGGTTTGAGCGGGAAAAGTGGCCAATCAAGCAACCACATCACAAAGTCATGCAATTCATGATGCTGTGCCTTGGATAAAACATCTGCGATCTCAAGTGCATTTTCACTGCGATACATCGATATAAGCATCAATACCAGTTGATTTGCATTGCTGTTGCTTAGGTATCCAAGCTGATCTTGAAACTTCTTGGCAGCTTGTTTGGAAATGAGCATTTGCGAGATAATCTCTTTCTCATAGATCGGGACAAGATAATCCATAGGTTTCTGGATCGTAACGATTGGTTTTTTCAGATCGCTTTTTTCCTCACTGACCGCACGATAGATCTCATCCACATCCATTTCCGTGATCTTTGCCAGTAACGTGCAAAAATGCTTCTGATCGATTTTCTCACGCAGTTTCTGGATCTGTTTGATCATGACACCGAGGTATTTTTTACGTTGCTGGTAATTACTGAGATTGTACAAACGTTGACCGTACATGAGTGAAAACTCCATCCAATGCTGACGCTGTTCCAATGCTTTTTGCAATGCCTTGGGTCCTTGTTTGTTGATCAGGTCGTCCGGATCGGTTTTGGGTGGAAGATGTACCACTTCTACGACGCAATTGGCATCAACAAGCTGAGAAATCGCTTGATAAGTGGAACTCAGACCAGCATCATCATGATCGAAAGAGATCACCACATGTGTACTGGCCTTTTTGATCAAAGAGATCTGCTGCTTGGTCAACGCCGTACCTAATATCGATACGACATTGTGGATATCATCACGAGCATAAGCAACAACATCCATCAC
The DNA here is from genome assembly GCA_937957895.1 of uncultured Erysipelotrichaceae bacterium. Classification (GTDB taxonomy): domain Bacteria; phylum Bacillota_I; class Bacilli_A; order Erysipelotrichales; family Erysipelotrichaceae; genus UBA6182. The sequence goes on along the minus strand of CALFEZ010000238.1, from coordinate 3,663 downwards.
ACCTTCCACAAGAATGAGAAATCCTGCTTTACGTGCATATTCTCTGGCTCTATGAATATTATATACGACTTCTGATTTAGTATAAAGTTTGGTGGTTGACGTATTGATGTACTTGCTGATGTCATTATCTTCAAGAACAGTCCTGGCAGTGTATCCGATGATCTGTCCACTCCAGTCTCGGATCGGAAATGTGATCCGCTGATGAAAAACATCGTTCAAACGTTCACCATGGCTCACTCCGATGTTGGTATCGATGATCGTTTCGGGATCATGTTTTTTTGCAAGTAAAAAAGTAGTGATGGCATTGTTTGGCGGGTTATACCCAATTTCGAATGTTTCAAGGATCTTATCGTTGACTCCTCTGTTTTTTAAATAATCCTTTATCAAAATACCATCAGCTGACTGCAACTGATAACGTAGAAACTGGTTTGCATCCTCAAGACAAGCAATCAGTTTTGCTTTTTCTGGATCGATCGGCTGCAACTGTGTTTCAAACTCGCTGACATCGATCGATACGTCTTTTGCAACTTTGATCACGGCATCGATAAATGAAATCTTTTCAAATGCACTTACAAAAGTGAACACATTCCCACCTGCCTGACAAACGAAGCATTTGTATATTTGCTTATCCGGCGAGACATTCAGTGATGGATTGTGGTCGTCATGAAAAGGACAAAGAGCAACGTAATTCTTCCCTTTTTTGGTCAGAGGGATGTATTGTCCGACAGTGTTGACAATGTCGGCTTTTGCACGGATCTCTTGGATTTTCTCATCACTGATTCGGGGCATTGATTATAACGTGATCCTCTCTTGGATATAAGAAACAAGTTCTTCGATTTTGACTCGTGTTTGTTCCATGGAGTCGCGTTGCCGTATCGTCACGCTTTGATCTTGCAGACTATCGAAGTCAAACGTGATGCAAAATGGAGTCCCGATCGCATCCTGGCGTCGATATCTTTTACCGATGCTTCCGGTTTCATCGTAATCGGTGGCAAATGATTTGGAACACAAATCAAAAAGTGGAAGAGCATGTTCAGCTAATTGTTTGGATAAAGGCAATATGGCAGCCTTGATCGGAGCGAGCACAGGATGAAGACGACACAGAATGCGACTGTCTTTTTCCAGTTCCTCCTCAACAAGTGCTTCAGCCATAAACGCAAAGAATAAACGCTCGACACCCACCGAAGGTTCAATGCAATAAGGTATAAAACGCTCTTCTGAAGCAGTGTCATAATATTCCATCGATTGTTTGGAGTACTCTTGATGCTGACGCAGATCAAAATCAGTCCTATCAGCAATCCCCCACATCTCGTCCCATCCCCATGGGTATTTGTATTCGATGTCACTTGTTGCAACTGAGTAGTGAGACAACTCCTCTTTTGTATGTTCGCGAATACGGAGGTTTTCCCTGCTCAATCCCAACGAAAGCAACCAATCAAAACAGAATTTCTGCCAATATTCATACCATTGGACATCTTCAGTAGGATGTGTGAAAAACTCAAGTTCCATTTGTTCGAATTCTCTTGTTCTGAAAATAAAGTTGCCAGGAGTGATCTCGTTTCTGAATGATTTCCCGATCTGGGCGACTCCGAAAGGAATTTTCTTGCGCATCGATCGTTGGATATGCTGAAAGTTCACAAAGATGCCCTGTGCTGTTTCCGGACGTAGAAAGATGGTGCTGCTGGCATCTTCGATCACACCTTGGAATGTCTTGAACATCAGATTGAACTTCCTGATCGGTGTAAAATCAGATTTTCCGCAATTAGGACATGATAAATCATGATCTTTGATGGTTTTTTCCATATCTTCAAAACTCAGTGTAGCAGCATTGATGTGCAGTTCTTCTTCGATCAACTTGTCTGCTCTATGTCGTGTTTTGCATGACTTACAATCCATCAAAGGATCAGCAAAAGTCTTTAGATGTCCGCTCGCCTCCCATACTTTTGGGTTCATCAAAATAGCTGACTGGATCCCAACATTGAGACGGTTTTCGCGAACGAACTTTTGCCACCAGATATCTTTGAGATTCTTTTTCAGCTCCACACCAAGGGGACCGAAATCCCAGGTGTTTGCTAGACCGCCGTAGATCTCAGATCCCTGAAAAACAAAGCCGGTCGACTTCAAGTGTGCGATGATTTGTTCATTGGTGAATTTTCTCATATACATCCCCTTTATCTGTCTTATTATATTATATTTGCTGCAAGAATTGCCAATTTTTATGTGGTATCTTGATCGTATCCTGTAAAAGATCGACATAGATCTGCATATATTGTGTATCATAAGCCCCTTGGCATAGCGATATCTGATTGATCGTTGCTTTGCTGAGACAGCGAAGTTGTCGATAAAACTCGATGCTGTGTGTGAGGTGGTCGACTTGATCATCACATCGCTGGCAAACAAATCCTCCTGCAGTAATCGAAAGTCCCATGATTTTTGGATCATTGCAAATCACGCAGCCATCCAAATACAGTTCAAGTCCCATTTGTTTTGCCAGTGTCATCAAAAAATGAGTCCCTATGGCGTATCGATCTACCGTCTTAAACAGTTGAAAATAGGCAAGCACATCATCATATGACATCAGTCTCGGGTCATCTTGAGCATTGATTGCCAGAATTTTTATCATAAAGGATGCAACCGTTAATCGTTCGATGTGTTCAGTGATGGATGGATGCATGTTTAGTATGGAAGCACTTTTGAACAATGAGATGCCCTGTTTAGCATCGATCAGAGCATCAACCAGATACATTGGTTGCAGTAAGCTTCCATACTTGCTCTTTGGTTTGTTAGCTCCTTTTGCTATCCAAGTCATTACTCCATGTTCTTTGGTCAAAACATGGATCAAGATATCATATTCTTTATAGTCAGTGCGATCGATGATCAGAGCATTGATTTTTTCATTCATAGTTTAGTTGGGTCATAGCCATATTCTTTCAGTTTGCTTTGTTTGTTTCTCCAGTCCTTTTCGACTTTGACAAACAACTTGAGATCGACCTTCAACTGATAAAGTCTTCTCAGCTCGATGGATGCCAGTTTTATGATCTCGTTTTTTTTCTGACCTTGCTTTCCTATAAGGATACCTTTTTGCGACTCTCTATCAACAACCACGGTAGCCTGGACATACATTTTATTTGGCGAGAACTCCAGTTCATCAAGTACTACCGCCACGCTGTGTGGAACTTCTTGATTTGTCAGAAGCAGGATCTTCTCCCGAATGATCTCTCCTATGATGATGTGTTCATGCTGGGTAGTGATCGTCTCTTCCATGTAAAATGGAAACCCCTCTGGCATGTACTGTTTTGTGATTTGTATCAGACGATCTGTGTTGTCGTTTTCTAAAGCTGATATTGGGATTATCTCATCAAAAGCATGAAGCTCGGACCAGCGTGACAACTGCTGCAGCAACTGCTCTTTATTGATTTGATCGATCTTATTGAGGATCAAAAAAACCCGTTTCTCTGATTTTTTGATAAGGTCCAACAAACGTTGATCGTTTTGATTTGGAGTCCTTTTCCCATCAACGATAAAATATACAAGATCGACATCCGGGATGGTCATCGTCGTTGCCTTGACCATCTGCTTGGAAAGGCCATCACCGACTTGATGAAACCCCGGAGTATCCATAAAAACGATTTGCATGTCATCTTGATGTAACACACCAACGAT
>CALFEZ010000237.1 GCA_937957895.1 uncultured Erysipelotrichaceae bacterium | reverse complement strand
GCACCGACGGTAATAAACAGATCGGCTTGTGGCATGTTCTTTTCACGGATCATGCGCTCTAAAAGCTCATCTCCCCGGCCTTCGATCACATTGACCTGGATCCCGGTTTTCTGTTTGAACGCTTCGATCATTTCTTTGTCAAGATCATAATGACGAGCAGAATAAATATTCAAAATCTGACCATCTTCCTGAGGTGTTGCAGTGCAACCGACCAGTGTGATCATGATGATGAGTAATGTTACGATTCTCTTCATGAGTCTCCTTTTCTCAATAACGGGTGGACCCCGCATCTATATCCTATCCAATGCGAGCACAACCTTCAAACAATGCACCTTTTTTTTGGGGCATTTGCATGCTTTTTTGCTTTTTTGTGCTTGCAGTCACATTTTGACTATTTAAAGTTGGATCAACCAACTCGATAGCACAAGGTTGGTTTTGTCAGGTTGTCACCATTGGATGTTTCATGATACTGTAATCGATAGAGACAGCAAGGATCGTTTGTGATCGAAGTGTGTCGTATGATGCTGTCGAAACAAAACATGAAGAAACTACTTGAATTACTGATCCATCGTTTTACCATCGCATCGTTTTTGATCATCGCTCAACTGATGTTGGCATCTGTTTTTTTGGTGTCCTTCAATCGCTATTTTTCCACCTATGCATTTTTAAGTACGATCATCGGACTAGGTTTTGCGATCATGATCATCAACAGCAATGCCAATCAGGCATCCAAGATCTCCTGGTTGGTGGTGCTGATGATTTTACCGCTGGTAGGCGGTATCCTGTATGTGTTGATTGGACAGACCCATTTAAGCAAGGCGCATCAAAAGCGGATCGCACGCTCCGCACGGATCTTCAAAGATCATGACAAAGAAGATATGTTGGAGAAAGAAGCACTCAAGCAAGCTCACCCTCATTGGATCGGGGTATCGGATTACATCCGTCATCAGGCAAAAGCTCCCATCCATCGTTTGGATCATGCCGAGTATTATCCCGATGGTGAACGCTTCTGGGAAAGTTTGTTGCAGCAGTTGTCCAAAGCCGAGTCGTTTATCTTTATGCACTACTTCATCATCAAGGAAGGTGTCATGTGGGATGCCATACTCACCATCTTAAAAGAGAAGGCCAAACAAGGAGTGACTGTACGGGTCATGTACGATGATGTTGGAAGTTTGTTTTCTTTGCCCGGCAACTATCACAAAACCCTTCGATCCTATGGCATCGAATGCCATGTGTTCAATCCCATCACCCCGATAGCGACCATCCAACACAACCATCGCGACCACCGCAAGATCACCATCATCGATGGCCAGGTGGGGTTTGTCGGTGGAATCAATCTGGGTGATGAGTATATCAACATCAACAGCAAGTTCGGACACTGGAAAGATACTGCCTGTCTGATCACCGGAGATGGGGTCAACAGCCTGACCAAGATCTTTCTATCCACATGGCAATACGTCAGCAACACCCATGATGAAAACGTGGATCGCTACTTCAAAAACCACCCTGTTCAAGAGCATCAAGGTTTTGTTCAGGCATTCAGTGATTCACCGCTCGATGATGAAGCAGTTGGTGAAAACATCTTTTTATCCACCATCCTGCAAGCTCAGCGATATGTGCATATCTTTACTCCGTATCTGATCATTTCCCAAGAAATGGTCACTGCCTGTGCGATCGCTGCCAAAAGTGGCATCGACATCAAGATCTTCATGCCGGGGATCCCTGACAAACGTTCCGTCTTTTTAGTAAGCCGCTCTCACTATCGCCCACTGTTGCAGGCCGGAGTTAAGATCTATGAATATGGACCGGGGTTTTTGCATGCGAAGTCGATGGTATGCGATGATGAGATCGCGCTGATTGGTACGATCAATCTGGATTATCGCAGCTTGTATCTTCACTATGAGAATGCTGCACTTTTTATCGGACATCCTATCATCCAAGACATGAAAAAAGACGTGGAATACGTCTTGCGTCGATCAAAACAGATCAACATGGATGTCATCAAACAAACTCCGATCGTGATCCGATTAGTACAAAATGCCTTGAAGATATTGGCTCCGTTACTCTGATCCTTCTTGTTGTTTGTATACTTCAACGACCATGCCATCTTCCATCTTAAAGACAAAATTGCCATACATCGTATGGTTTTTTTGATCAGCGATGATCAGCAAATGCTCACTAAAGATATATCCCTGATATTCTCTTGCTGAGTAGACATTGAACACGATCAGCTTGTATCGGCCAGTCATTGTCTTGGCAGGGTTTTGGATGATGCTCTCTATTTTCTGTTTAAGTTGTTCTTGGTCATGTTGATAGAATTCAAGCGTCGACACATCCGGTAATGATATTTCCTTCAATGCTTCCACTTGATCTATCAAAGGATCAAAAAGCAGTATTGAGTTGTTTTGGATGGTTTGATCGATGGCGATCGCATTGGTTTGACACACCATCAACAACAACGCCCCCACATCATAGGAAAGGATCCTGGCAGGGATATAATGATGAAGATCCTCTAACTGATCCAACTTTCGCTTTAGAGTGTCTTCATATTTTTCTTGAGATAGTTGTAAAAGCACCATCCACTCAACATAAGTTGCAGTTCCTTCGATGCTTTCGATCTTGCTTTCATACTCATACTCGTAAGGATATGTTTGCTTTCTGGTTTTTCGCCACCTCATCAACAGATCGAAGTAGGCTTGATCAAAGTTTTCGACCAGTTGTTTCAACAGTCGGTTTTCATGAAGTTTGATCCAAAGCAGTTGTGGGGTATATCGATAATGGAATATCGTTTCAAACTCATTGGGAAATCGTTGCTCGTGTTGGTCGTTTTGATAAGCATGGAACATCTCATGGACGATCTTGCTGGTAAGGACATCCACATCCATGTCTTCTTTAAGATACCAGATCGCGATCTGACGTCCTTGGTAGTTGATCGCAGTATTGGCAACAAACTCTCCGGTTTTAGGCATGACTTGATCGTTGAGGATAACATGTTGATCATCATACAAAGCAAACTCATATCGTTTGAACCCCGGCCATAGTGTTTGAAAGTCGATTTTATCCAAGCGTTGTTGTATGTGTTGGTATGTTGTTTGCATGTCAAAAACCTCCTTTTGGATACGTGTCGTTTTCTGTTTGGATCTGCTTATAGTTGTGATTTGATGATCCTGAGCATGGCTTTAAGAGCAGCTGCATGACCGGCTCCGTTGATCTGATTGGTCGTTCCACTAAAGTATAGATCGGTTTTCGGATGATAAAATGCAAAAGAACCTGTCTGTCCCCAAAATCCGAGGATCTCTCCGATCGGCTTTAATGGAGAGATAATGCGCGGAACAAACAGTTTTTCCAACCCCACCCCAAAATAGAACAAACTTGGTGGAGGTAAGATGATGTTCCATTGTTTTAATGATTCAATCTCTTCTTTTGCAAAGAACTCTCCTTGAAAAAAGCTTTTTGTATGCACCATGACCTCTTTGGCAGTGGAAACGATCCCACCTTCACCCGTGATGGTAGCCATGTATTTGGGAACCCAAAGTTTCTTCATTCCGTAATTATAAGGAACGGGACGAGTGTCCGTGATGTCGGTATAAGCATAGGTGTGCTTCAGATCAAGTCGATCGAAAATGCGTTTTTGAAATACTTCTGAAAGTGGCTGGTCGCATACGACTTCGATGATCTTTTGCAGCAATTGATAGTTCGTATCGGAGTATGCTGCTTTGCCTTTTTTCCCGGGAGGAAACTTTGGCGTAAAATCTTTGACATAGCGGATGGTATCTTCAAGTGACAATGACACATCGACTCCTTCAAGGATGTTGGATGCGAAGGTTTTGCCATTGGGAAGTTTATGAAAGAAATAGTCCGGCAATCCTGATGTGTTTGAGATCAGGTGTTTTATCGTAATGTCCTGGGAGTAGTCGACTTCTTTGATGACATGCAAACCTGTGATCATATCATCGGGAAGATACTTTCTGATGGGATCTTGCAGTTTCAGTTTCCCTTGATTGACAAGCATCAGAATGATCGTGGTGATGTAAAGCTTTGTGACACTGGCGATGAAATAACGGTCATCTTCGTGCATCTCACCGTATGATTTGCTCCAAAAAAAGCTTCCATCTCCATTTTCAACTCTGAAAACAGCACTGGAAACTCCTTTTTTACTGCTGATTGCTTCAAATGCATGCTCAAGCGTTGATTCTTTCATCTTCATTTAAATCTCCTTGATCAGACGATGTTTCTTTGGATCGTCTGCCTTTCTTTGGTAGGGGTTCATGATACTGATGATCAAGTTTCAGCGTTTGAATGTATTATACCGTCATGTACCAAAAACTGGCAACTTTTTGGGGAGGTGTTTCTCTATCTTTAAAAATGCTTTATCGCTTCTGAACTTGATTGTCTTGAACGTAAAAAACACCTTGTAGGTGTTTTACTGCTCACAAGCGATCTGCAACAATGATGATTCAGGATCATGTGATTGTTCAACTAAAAATGATGGATGATTCAAAAAGTCAAAAAGACACCTTTGGATTTTTCGGTATTTAGCCATTGCATCAAGTCAATCTCGCTGATGGACCCATCATCAAGAACATCCACTTTGTTCCCTGATTGATCAGTTTTGACAAGCACACTCCAGTGGTGGGAATCATCCTTTTCATCATGAGCTAGGTTTAAAAACGCGACTGGTTTAAGTTCTGTCAAAGATTGCTGTACAAACCCAACGATTGCCTCTTTGGCACTGGGAGGGCTGCTTGCATCGATGGTTCGAATGTTGAATGAATATCGATCTTTTTGAGATTTGCGAAATGATCGATTCCGTTGACAAATGCTTCCATCGTGATCTTGCCTTGCTTGATAGGATAGATGATATCCCACATTTCATCCATCAGTCCCAACACCTGTGTTGGAGAAAATGTGGTGAGATCGTAAGTTTTTTTGATGCTGTGAGCGTATTTGAGCAAGATCAGGTTCGTAGCAGCAACAACACTGTTTCCAAACTGTTTTCTTTCGTTCTGTTTGAATAAATCTTGACATGCTCCATACATTACCTTGCTGCCGTTGTTTACAATGATATCATCCACATTGATTTCATCACGAAAGTCATCCATCGATGTTGTGACGAGAGCCAATTTGCTTTCATGATAATAATCGAACTCCCTGATTTGATGGTACTCAATAAATTCCTTCACATTTTTACGTATATCTTCTCTGATCAAGCGAACCTGTTCCAAGCGTTCGGTTTTTGTTCCTTCAAATTGCGATGGATCTTCATGATTCCAGTCGATCTGTTGTTTTGTTGCTGGGAAAATCGGGCATTTTTGACCACTGATTTGATCGCATACTTTGATCACATATTGATATCTTCTTCCTTCTTTGTAAAAGTCAAACACCGATTTCGTCGCATTATTTTTGATGTCATATCCAATTTCAGCCATAGAATCAATCACGTCAGGATTCAGTTTACCTGGTCTTAACCCTGCACTCTCAGCTAAGAAAAGGCCTTTCCCAAGTTTATTCATGAATGCTTCTGCCATTTGACTTCTTGCTGAGTTATGAACACATACAAACAGCACTTTTATCATGTCACTTCCTCCATTTGATTGCTTTCGGTTTTATCTTACCACCATCAAAATTGATCAACAATCGATTTGACGCTATTTACAAAACCTTAACAAATCTCTGATATGACTTTTTTGCTTGACACTTTCTGATTGATTCATCAAATGAACTATTGACTATCAATGTCCGTTAAACAAACAAAGGATCCGGTTTTACCGGGTCCTGATAGGATGCTTGAACATCTTTTTCATTCGGTTCTATAATAAATGTTGGGTTACCCCAACATTTGACTTAGTGCTTTATTTTCAAATATCAACATGAATGTCATCAGGAACATAATAATCGTAATCGGTTTGAACAAATTATCTTGCAGGTTTTGGCTTTGTTCCCCTGGTGCTTCTTATTGTTTGTACACTTCAACGACCAAGCCTTCCTCCATCTTTAAGACAAAATTGTTATTTCGAAAACTACGTATTACTTGAGTGCTTCCCACTCTTTCAAAACGCCTCGTCTCTTTCTGCGTCATGACGTCTACACATAATACTCTATACTCTCTCTATCATTTAGTTTTTCTAAAAGACGAACTGGCCTATTTGATTTCGACCATCTTAAAATCTACTGAGTATTGCATCAAATCATACAATTAGTTAATCGTCGTCATCGTCGTCGTCATCGTC
>CALFEZ010000236.1 GCA_937957895.1 uncultured Erysipelotrichaceae bacterium | reverse complement strand
TTGTTGATCACTTTAAAAATGAGCACGAACAAGTACGTGTTTGGTTGTCTTTATTAGAGAAGCAGTTGGATACCGAATTTGAGATCCATTCGCTGGAACATCTTCAAAAGCTTGCGACGATCTTGTTGATCCGCTCGCGATTGGTCCCTACCGATGAACCTGACTTATCTTCGTCTGTGATCGATCTGTTTGATTTCTCATCACTACCATTTGATAAACTCAGCTTGCGTCTACTGTTTGAATCGATCCTTGGATCACGCCTTAGCAAAGGCTCATTGTCATTTTCCCACACCGATGATGATCTTGCTATCGAGCTTTTAAAAAAACTGTTTGAAGTTTTGCAGCTAAAACCAGACATGAAAGAAGCACAGGTGATCGGATTGCATAAACATCTGAGAGCTACCATCACCCGCATCAAAACCGGGAAAATGCTTGAAAATCCTTTGATGGAAGATGTAAGGGTCAGCCTTGGACTGCTTTATGAAGTCGTTCAGTCGGTGATGGCTGATTTTGAAAAAGAACATCACCTGTCTTTTTCAGAACATGAGATTACCTATATCGTGATGCATTTGGGTGTTTTGATGCAATCCAAGGTATTTGTCGATGCTCCGATCAAGATCGCGGTAGTCTGCCAGCATGGAGCAGCAACATCGATGCTTTTGTTTTCACGCATCCAAGCCATGCTCCCCAGCCACCAGATCATGGGACCATATTCGGTAAAGGAATTTGAGGTCATGGCCAAAATGGATGTGTTCGATACCGTGATCACCACCATTCCGCTGGGCTTGAGCAATCAACTGATCGTAAGTCCACTTTTGACGATCAAAGATACCATGACGATCGAAAAAACGATTTGGAGTTGCACCTATCGGAAACAGTGTGATTTACTGCTCAACAGTTATCGCGTCACAAAACAGGAGCAGGTGATTATGGCACAGATGATCAAACCGCACCACATCCAATTTTCAGACGAACCGTTATCCTGGCAACAAGCGATCACATTGGCTGCCGATCCATTGTTGCAGGAAGCGGTGATCGAAAAAACATACATCGATAAGATGATATGGGCTGTCGAAACTTTGGGCCCATACATGGTTATCTTGCCAAAAGTTGCTTTTGTCCATGCTGCTTATGATGATGGTGTCAATCGCAATGGCATCAGCTGTCTGTGGATGCAGCAGGCAATCGATTTTGGCAAACAGCGAACGGTGGAGGTGAAGGTGATTTTTGTGATCGCGTCCAAAGCCAAAGAGGATACAGGACTTCTCAAACTTGTCAGGATCCTTGAATCCGACGACAACCTTGAACTGTTGCTCAAAAGCCATGACAAACGACAAATACTAGCGATGAAAGGATGATCCATGATGCTGAAAAAAGAAAACATCGAAATAACCAATGAGGTACTCGATGCTGAAAGTGCTCTGCGCGCCATCGGGACAGTAATGCTTGATGCCGGAAGCATCACCAGTGATTACATCGATAACATGATCACCAGCTATCGGGAACTTGGACCATACTTTGTGATCGCACCCGGCATTGCCATTGCGCATGCAAAACCGGACGAAAGTGTTTTGGCCAATGACATCGCTTTGATCGTGTGTCAAAGACCGGTGAGGTTCAATAGCCACAATGATCCTGTATCATTGCTTTTTGGATTATGTGCCACCAATGGACATGGACACATGGATGTACTTGTCCAATTATCTGAGATGTTGTCGGACCAACACATGGTTACGCAGCTGAAACAATCTACAAACAAACAACAACTGATCGATCTGATCGATCGATACAGTCAACCATAAGGAGAAAGGAAAAAAGGTATGAAACAAATCAAGGCTCAGGCAGTATGTGGTTTTGGTGTTGGATCTTCAACTTTGTTAAAGATGAAGTTGGATCAGGCATTTCGACAAAACGGCGTTCCTGCCTCGGTTTTTGCCGGTGATGTGGCTACTGCCGCATCTACGGAGTGCGATGTCATCTTCACTTCGAGTGAACTGGCAGAAACCCTCAAGGCCCGTGCAAAAGTACCTGTGATCGTGATCAACAGTTTCGTGGACAAAGTAGAGATCGAAAAAAAAGCCATGGAATTCGTGGAAGCGTTCAACAAGTAGGAGGTGAGTGATTGAAAAGTATTGAGTATTATCATGAACTGAAACGACAGTTGCAATTGCAGTTTGATCAAGAACGGGATTCGATCGCACAGGCTGCCAAACTCATGAGTGAGTGCATAGCTCATGATGGGTTGATCCATGTATTTGGCAGTGGGCATTCACAGATGTTTGCCATGGAGTTGTTTTATCGCTCCGGCGGTTTGGTTCCGATCAATGCATTGCTCTATCCGCAGATGTCAATCGTGCCGGTAGCTTTGATGTCAACGATGTTCGAACGCATGGAAGGTTTTGCCAAATCAACATTAGAACTTGAAAACATCACACCGCATGATGTCATGATCGTAGCTTCCGTTTCGGGTCGTAATGGATCGACTATCGACATGGCGCTTGCTGCCAAAGAACAGGGCTTGCAAGTGATCGCACTGACTTCAATTGCATATAGCAGCGAAGTACCATCGCGGCATTCCTCCGGCAAAAAACTGCTGGATATCGCCGATGTGATCATCGATCTGAAATGCCCACTTGGAGATGCGTCGATGTCGATCGCAGGAGTTAGAAGCAATTTTGCAGCGACATCATCCATTCTGGGAATGGCTGTATTGGAAGCACTTGTTAGTCAGACCATTGAAAACCTAGTCGATGCAGGCATTGAGCCACCCATTTGGGTAAGTGCCAATCTTGAATCGAAACAAGGAGAAAGCATCAATCAGGATCATTTGAAGAAGTATCAGAATCGTATCCGTTTCTTATAGAAACAGGGGGAAGAAAATCAGTACTTTCAGGCAATGCCTGTTAACAAAAGGAGGAAATTATGGCTGTTTTAGATTTTATCATCAGTGAAATATTCGGCAGTGCGCCAATATTCTTGTCGCTGATCGCACTTATTGGTTTGTTGCTTCAACGCAAACCATTCAGTGAAGTATTGGCAGGAACATTCAAAACGGCGATCGGTGTCGTTATCCTTACTCAAGGGGTAAACATCATCATCGGTGCGATCTTGCCGCTTGCGACTGCATTTGGTGTCTTTAGTGCCGAAACCGGCGAACCGATCCAATCGATGGGTTCTGCTGCCTTTATGAATGAATATGGTGCTCCGATCGGGATCGCCATGGTATCGGCATTTGCCATCAATCTGGTAGTTGCACGCTTTACCAAATGGAAATCCGTGTTCTTGACCGGACACATGCTCTACTGGTT
>CALFEZ010000235.1 GCA_937957895.1 uncultured Erysipelotrichaceae bacterium | reverse complement strand
GCGGACGCAAAAGAGAAAGCATTGGATCTGATGAGACAACTCAAGGTCGATCATATCGCCGACAAGCACCCCTACCAGATATCCGGTGGTGAGCGGCAACGATGTGCGATCGCTCGCGCCTTGATCAACAATCCCAAAGTGTTGTTTGCGGATGAACCCACAGCATCCCTTAATCCATTGTATGCTTTTGAGATCATGAGCATCCTTCAAGATCTCAACCAACAAGGTCAAACGATCGTGATGGTTACCCACTCGATCAAGATGGCATCTTTTGGAACACGGTTGTTGTTGCTTTCCAATGGCAATTTTTCTGTGGATCAGGATCTTAAAAACCTTAGCTCATCGGCAAAAACCGATAAGATCGTGGAACTGGTCGTGGATGTTATATGAGATTACTTGTCAAAGCATTCGTTCAAAAACAATTACGCTCGATCTTGGTGCTGGGCATCCTGAGTTTTTTGGTGCTGATGGCGATCCAGGTTACGACCACGGTGTGGGCAAAAAACCTGACTTTGGTTGAAAGAGTAGACAGAGTCAATGGGACCCACATGTATCTTTATCTCAATGAAGATGCCACTATTTTCCCTCCACCTTTTACTCAACTCAAGTCAGACTATTATGATGAGATGATCTTGGAATATGCTAAGTCCAAAGACACCTTGATCCATACAGACAGAACCTATGCTTTCCCTTATGTTGCTGGATATTTTGATAAAGACATCTATGTCATGGGATATACATCCGATGATACCAACCTATATGAAGTACTTGAAGGAGCACCACTTGATAGCTTAACCGGATATGAGATCGCGATCACCGAAAGCTATGCAAGAATGCTAAGAAATGAAGGTATCGAACCGATCGGACATACCTTGTCTTTTCCTGCCTATGACGATGTGGTTGACTTTCAGATCGTCTCTGTCATCGACTATGTGAATATCAACGATGCATATGTCAAAGATGTGGGTCTAAAGCAAATACCTTTGTTTGATTTTCCGTTTGTTTCTGTTGCTTTTGGAGCGTTTGATACCCTTAGAGAAATTGCCTTGGAATATCCGTCATTAAGCAAACAAGTCATCCAGATCCGATTTGAGGATTATTCGCGTGTGATGGAAGCCGGACTGGTGAAACATCTTTTGGATTCGTTCACCGTGGATGTCGTGGAGGAGAAACTGTTGCCTCTATTTGAAGTGACCGATTACATGTCTACCAATGAACAGCTTTTCAAACACATCAGCATCATCACGCTGGCAGTCTTTATGGTCGCCACGGCATATAGTTTTCTGATCTACATCAAACGACAACTCAAACAAAACACGGCAAACATTGGATTACTGAGTATCGTGGGGATTACTGATCGCAGTATCGTCAAAGTGTTCATGCTGCGTTTGCTGCTTATCTTTGCGTTTGCTTTGCTTTTGATCGTCTTGCTCAATGTTGGGGTCGTCATGATGTTTCAAAACGATCGCTCTTTGGCCAATGTCTTTGATCTAAATCGCAGCATCGGTCTGATAAGCATCTTGGTCGCTTTGGTGTACTTCTTTGTGATCGCCTTTCTTTATAAAAGACAGATCGATCACAGTATCAAGACATCATTATCCAGCATCAAAACCAAGCAACAACATTTCATCACCGATCCACAGATCCACAGTCCCACTTTGTCGATCTTGACAGCATTCAAATCACTGTTTGCGCACAGGGGATTTATTCTATCATCCATGATCATCGTGACTTCCTTGTTGGTCATGATCATTTCCAACGTGTTGATCTTTTATCAGATGAATCACATTTACAACAAGGAAACTTTGGGAATGAAGTTTGATTACATCGTGACCGATGCCCCGTTTGCTCATTTTGAATTCACGTCACAATATGCCGATCATCAGGTCATGCTTGAGAAAACTTCAAATCTGTACTTCGTGGAGATCGACTATAAAAACAACATTCGTTCCTACTATAAATCCAACATGATCGTCTTTAACTCCTACATGGCACCGTTTGTGGATGTGGTGGAGGGGACGACTCCACCGGATTTGGATAAAGTATTTTGGGAAGACAAACTTCATTACACTTATTCGATGGCTTCAAGAAAACACATGGACATCCGTAACGGATTTGTTTACAATGACGAAAACCTGGAAAAGTATTGGCGTGTTCCGGCAAGAGGATATCTGTTTTATGCCATTCCGCATCGCTTTTACCATAATCGTGAGACCGCAGCCAAGATCAACGGCACCTTCAACAGCCTTATCGACAATGGATGGATCGCCTATGTATATCGTGAACGTCCGATGTTTGAGTTGTTTGCTCCGTATATGGAGATGTATTTGATCGACATGAAAGATGATGTTGATCCCATTCTCTTTGAACAAGCCATGGACCAACAAAACATCCAGTACATGTCCAATGCCAAGATCATAGAAGCACTCAATCAAGCCAATCAGGAGAACCAACGCAACATCTTTTACTTCATCGTCTTTTTAAGCAGTTTGCTTGTGATCGTCATGTTGACCAATCTTTCTGCTTATGGATCGATCCAGGCGGTAGATCATAAAGAGGATTACCGTCTTTATCAACAGATCGGTCTGAAAATCAAGACGCAGCGAATGATCAAGATCAATCAAGCATTGATCTTTGGATTGGGTATCTTGTTGCTCACGCAGATTGGATTATGGGTCTTCTATCCGTTGATCTTTGATGGTGTATTGAAAGCGTATGGACTATATTATACGATCGAGTTACCAACGTTGTTGAATCATGGTTGGACGATCGTTTTGGGAATCTCGTTGATCCTTGCGTTGCTGATCAATCTGCCATACAAACTGAAGCGTCAATGATCCATTTGTCTGAAACGGACGATCATGATCTCGAAGTTGACTAAACAACGATTCGCTTTTTACAATCACTTACAACTAACACCATGACTCAATTTGCATAAAATTGAGTTTTTTCTTTTCAATTTGTCTATATTATGTTGACAAGTAAAAAAGCATACTATAATATAAAAATGACTTAAATAAAACACAAATATAATATAATATGAACACATAAATGATTGTATGTATGCAATTTGTATATCATTTGATAGGAATCATGTAAACTTTGTAGGAGAATCACACCATTCAATAGATGTGGAGAAAGAGTGAACATCAGTAGGAAACAATTGGAGAAGGAGGGCACAAAGTGTAGGATTTATAGACAGCAAGGATGGATCATTTCTTGATAGGCGGATCTCATTGCATAAGAAAGAAACCAAATGCATCACGCTTACTATTGAAATAAAGAGTATGTTCTATTTTGCTAGCAATGACAAAAATTGAATGGTGATAAAGATACTGTTTAGTTTTGAGAACTGGTTCAATAACCAATACGGAGGATATTATGGATATTTTAGAACTACTAATTGCTTTCTGCGGAGGTGCGTTTGGTGCAGCCATCGGTGCCTTGGCGTCGTTTATTCTCGTGGGTCTTACCGGAATTTTCGGGATCGTGTTTGTTGCTGCAGGTGGAACCTTTGACTGGCTTGGAGCCATTTCATTTGGCCCTTTCCTAGGTCCTCATGTGGCTTTTACCGGTGGTGTTGCGGCATATGCTTATGCAAGAAAAAAGGGATACATGCCTTCGGCTAAAGATATTACCAAGGGTGCCCTTTCGCTTCGTAAGCCGGATGTATTGATCGTTGCCGGTATATTCGGTGTGATTGGTTATGCCGTCAACTATGCCATCAGCTTGGGACTAGCAGGCAAGATCGATACCATCGCTTTGACCGTCTTTGTCGTTGCCCTTCTTGGAAAAGTCGTCTTTGGTGATCTTGGCCTGAAAGAACTCTTTGGGGTAGTTCCTGAAGATGTCAAAAAACTGGGCGGACGTTTCAAATTCAGTGCTCCGACATGGGTTCCATATCAAGTCACGATCGCTGAAAAAGTATTGGTCGCCCTCTTTGCCGGTGGTGTTTCTGCTTTTGTTGCTGCAAGGATGCTTGAAGATCCAGCCACAGTTGGCGTAGCTGCTTTGTTTGGTTTCTGTTTATCGGCATTCAGTTTGTTGTTCTTGCAGTTTGGTGCTGCCATCCCTGTCACACACCATGTCACATTGTGTGCTGCTTTGGGGGTCGTTGCCAGTGGCGGTAATCTGATCTGGGGCTTTGTGGGGGCTTTGATCGCTTCTTTCTTGGGCGATTTCATGGCTCGCTTGTTCCATGTCTATGGTGACTACCACGTAGATCCACCTGCCATGGCCATTGCCATTACTTCATTCTTATTGTTAGGTATTCTTCCACTTCTTGGCATATATTAAACATATACTAAAATAAAGCCGCGATTTTATCGCGGCTTTGCTTTTTAGACACAATACATGGATCGATAAGTTTATTATCGGTCTTGAAAGGATTAGATATATCATGATTGATTTAACAAAAATATCAAAGTGGGAACTAGGAAAATGCTTTGATCATTCGGTGCTTCCAAAACAAACTACAGAAGAAGACATTCGACAAGGCTGCAGAGAAGCAATCAAATACAACTGTGCAGCATTCTACTCAGCAACATCCTATTGGACACCAATCGTGAAAGAAGAGCTTGCCGAGACTGATATATTGATCGGGTCCGGTATCGATTTTCCTTTTGGTGCATCTGCCGTCGAAGTCAAGATCGCTGAAGTAGAATATGCTATCAAAGCCGGTTGCACTGTCTTGGACTTCGTGATAAATATCGGAGCAGTCAAAGCCAAACGCTACGACATAATCAAAAACGAGCTGGAAGCTTTCAAAGCAGCAGCTAAAGGCATTGTCACTAAAGTAATCTTGGAAGTTTGCTATCTGAAAGACGATGAAATAGCCAAAGTGTGTGAGATCATCAAAGACGTTGGCATCGATTATGCCAAAACATCCACCGGGCAGTTTGAAGGCCCTACCATGGGACAATTTTTGGTGATGAAAAAAACACTGGAAGGATCTCGTGTCAAACTAAAAGTTTCCGGCGTGAAGTTTCCACGTCCTCAAAATGCATATGTGTTTATCTTAGCCGGTGCAGAGTTGATCGGGACCCGTTCGGCTCCTGAGATCATCGATGCATTCGATCAGATGAAAGAAATCGGTCTGATCAAATAGGAGGAAAAATATGAGCAAATACATCGTTGCTATCGATGTTGGTACGACTGGGACCAAAGCCATGGTCCTTTCAGAGAAGGGTAAAGTTTTAGGTACCGGCTATGGTGAGTATGGCTGTATCTATCCACAACAAGATTGGGTAGAGCAAGATGGAGAACTATTGACACAGGAAACATTCAAAGCATGTAAGACTGCCATCGATAAGTCGAATGTCGATCCAAAAGATATTGCCTGTGTTGCTTTTTCAACACAAAGAGCCACATTTGGATTTGTCGATCGTGACAACAAACTGATCAACAATCGTCTTTATGGCTGGCAAGACAACCGTGCAGCTTCCGTGATCGGTGATATCGTTGAAAGGATCCCTGCAGACGAACTATATGCCATTTCAGGGATGCCGGTCACACCTACCTTCTCACTTGAAAAAATTTACTGGGTCAAAAAGAATGATCCCGAAGTATACAACAATGCCAAGTACATCGTCATGATGCCTGATTACATCATGTATCGTTTTGGTGCTGATGATTTCGTTACGGAAGTCACCAATGGATGCTGCAGCGGCATGATCGATGTCTTTAAACTTGAATGGTCCGATAGGATCCTCGATGCTCTTGACATCGATAAAAACAAGCTACCTAAATTGGTCAACCCTTCAGAAAAAGTAGGAGAAGTAACACCGGAAGTATCAAAGCTGACAAAACTTCCTGTTGGAACTCCCATTATCACCGGAACCGGCGATCAACAGTGTGCTGCACTGGGAGCCGGGGTGATCGATGACGGATTTGCTTCTTTGACATTGGGAACAGCCGGATTGTTGGTCGTAGGATCAAAAACACTTAATCTTAAAAAGAGTCCTGGATTGATGGCTCCTTCTTCCGGAGCATTGGGATTGTTTGAACTAGAGGGCATCCAACTAGGAGCAGCAAGCAGTTATCGCTGGATCCGAGATGTGTTGGCTGAAGTAGAAATCGCCGAAGGAAAAGAAACGGGAGTCGATCCTTATGTCTTGATGGAAAAGCATGTCAACACAAGCAAACCAGGTTCCAATGGCATCGTCTTTTTGCCTTACTTGATCGGAGCCGGTTATCCAACATGGAATCCGGAAACCAAAGGCGTGTTTGCAGGATTGAAGTTCTCCAACACCAAGAGTGATCTGATCCGTGCCGTCATGGAAGGTATCACCCTTGAAGCCAAAGACATGTACGAAGCCATGAAGTCTTCCGATGTGGAAATCCACTCACTGACGATAACCGGCGGAGCTACCAAATCACCTGCATGGAGACAGATCATAGCAGATATGTTCGATGCTGAAATCAAGATCCTGGAAGTTCCGGATGCCACCATCATTGGGGCCGGGATCTTAGGAGCTGTCGGTGCCGGTATTTATAAAGACCCGGCAGAAGCTGTTGACAACATGGTTCGTGTTGAAAGCACCTTAAAACCGATCGCAGAAAACGTAGACAGATACAATGAAGTTTACAAAGTGTATCGTTCGCTCTATCAAACACTGATCAGTGAAGGCATCTTTACACAGTTGTCCAAATTATAAACTGCTTTTGATCTTTATTGATCATAGTTGATTGTTTACAAAAAGCCTCGTTGTTTCGAGGTTTTTTGTTGAATGGTCTTATTTTCTACATACCAATACTTGCCTTCTTTACCATATTTTGTAACGTAAAATGTGAAGTATTTACAATGTGAAATCATCATCATAAGCAACAATTGACAGCGCTTTCATTAACTGATACAATTGGTTTAGAATACTGATGATAGTACCCTATCAAACAAAATAATAATCAAAGCACAGGAGGAGACATGACAAGATCAAGCTTGGAAATGGCTGAGTTTATCGTTCAAACGTTGGCAGATGTGGCAAAATCAAATCAGAACTATTTTTCTGAGTTAGACGGTGTGTGCGGGGATGGAGACTTTGGAACTTCATTGGCTACCGGGTTTAGAGTCGTTACGGAAGACCACTGGGAGAAACTCGATAGAACCAATGTTTCTACCTTTTTGAAAGATGCTGCTTCATCTTTTATGGGCAGTGTCGGTGGTGTGACCGGGAGTATTTGGGGAACGTTGTTATTGAGATGTGGCATCAAGGCTGGAGACAAGGAAGAACTGACATTCGATGATTTGTTTGAGATGTTGTATTTTGCGATCGAGGGAATGAAAAAAAGAGGCAAATCCGATCTGGGTGACAAGACACTGTTGGATGCATTCGTACCTGCGGTCGAAGCTTTGGAGAAAAAAATCAAAGAAGGAAGCAGCTTGGTAGAAGGACTTGAAGAAGCTGCTACCATTGCAAGACAACGAACAGAAGACATCAAGCCATGGATCGCCAAACGCGGAAGAGCGTCCTATACCGGTGAAAGAAGCATGGGCACATACGATGCCGGTTCGATCGCTGTGGCGATGATGTTTGAAAGATTAGTTGAAGTTTTCAAGTAATAAGTTATCGATCCTATCAACAAGGCTTGACTGGATCGACTGATATAGACAGGCCAAAAAGACCTGTCTTATTTATACTCCGCTAGCTATCGAAAGTGAAAGGAGGTGTGATTTTGGTGTTGATGGTTGGGTGGGTATACTAACTAGAACCAAAAAAGGA
>CALFEZ010000234.1 GCA_937957895.1 uncultured Erysipelotrichaceae bacterium | reverse complement strand
TAAACTTGAAAACTGAGTTGACAGGTTTCCTGCCATGAGTATGGATGGTAAGACCATAATCAGTGATGGCACTACAAATAAAGCTGAATTTTTCAAAATCAACTTTGTTTTTGACTCCCCTAAGAAATGGTAAATGGCTAAAGTCTTTCTTTTTGACATGAGTCTTTGTAAGAAAAGAAGTGCAAGAATCGCTAACCCTATACTGTATTGAATCAACACTTCAAGAACCATAAAAATGGTAATGCCTTCCTCTCTTTTTACGGAACGTTCAACATTAAGACGTGCATTCAGAAAATAAGATCTTCCAGCAACCCGGCTCACAAGTGAGTCATAATCAATAAAGTTTGACATTCTTTCAACACCAACTATGAAAAGATTAAACTTATCCGTCGGGAAATCAATACGCTTCGCACCAGCTGTTGATATAAGAAATCCAGATGTTGCCGATGCTCCTGAAACATAAGTGTGATTCATGTATATATTTTGTTCATAGTAAAATGGCTCATCATTAAAATATACAATATCTCCTACTTCAATCTTATGCGTATTATCGCCATTGATATAGAAACTTCTTCCATTTAAGAAATCATCTGATACATTTACAGGAAATTCGAGTTCATGAAACATATCATCATCGAAGTAGTGGATACCAACAAAGTCTATTTTGGAATTCTCATCCTCATACTGAGTGTATCTTGTATTCCAATAATGTACATATTTGGTTTTGGGATGATTCAACAGTATTTCAAGATCTTCTAACGACCATTCTGCATTTGTATGTGAAAATGGGTTTTCCTCTTCCGCAAAACCACCTAACGACCCATTTGCAATGTAAAACATACTTGCTTTCCATGTTTGATCGTAAGTCTTCCACTGTGGAATGCGTTCTTCGTATAAAGCAATTGTCTGGGGTGTCGAAATATAAACTGTTAAATAGCTTACAATAATCACAAAAACTGTATGAACAAAATCCAATCTGAATGTTTGTTGGATCTTGAATCTTTCTGAAACAATAGAGAAAATGTGAAGTATCACTACCATAACAGATGCTCTGATACTCGCATAATGTAGATTGTTCATATTATTATTGTAACGAATCTGTCTTACTGGCACCAAAATTCCTTCAATAAATGTGGGAATCAGGTAAAAAGCAACCATCACAACTAAACCATAAAACATGAGTTGCGGTAGTGTATATCTAAGTAGTCCCCACTTTGTCATACCTTGTTGTGAAAGTACTTCAAATCGTTTTCGATAAAACTCTGCGTTGTTTCTATATACAACCGAGAGAACCACTGCCATCACAATCAACATAAACTGAGTCAGTTTTAATGATTGACTATTCATAATCATCAGTTCCTCAGTTCTTTGGCTGAACGATTCCCCTATTGTATCAATATATGGATAGGCACTCGTATTCACAACAAGATAATCATCAGTATTGAATAAGGGAGTGAGTCTATTCGCTTTGCCGAAATAGACAGCATTAGTTGATGTCATATTTGTGGTAATAATGGAAGGATATTCCATATCAGCTATACGATTCCAATCAAGATTGTAGTTATAAATAATGCCCACAATCTCAAACTGATTATGGTTAATCGTTATAGACTGGTTCAGTTCATAACTGATACCCAGTGTGTTGAGGGCATTTAATGTCACAATGACTTCATTTTCGTTCTGTGGTTTACGGCCTTTATAGTATTCAAAGTTGGATAGCTCAAACATGTTTTCGTCAAAACTACCCACTGACTCCGAAATCTTATAGAAGGTTCCCACCTTTTTAAAAGCTCCTGATCGACTTTCATCCGTAAAAGCATGCGACCAAGAACCATACCACAACTCCCTTTCCAAGTCTCTTGTGGCATGGTTTGTATACATGAAGGTATTGATCAAAACAACAAGTGTTATCAAAAGAACTATTATTCCACCTGTCGTTAATGTACGTTTTCGATTACGCAATAATGCTTGTAATCCTAGTTTTATCTCGTACATGTTCCACCTCTTTCATTAAGAATAGAGCACAGATATGCCAAGTCAAATCATAAATCATGTGTAAACTAGTAATAAGTTAGTACAAAAGATCGATTTGCGATCGAGTTATTGATTTCTAACGTGTGGAGAACGTTTCTTCATCCAAAGGAACTTACTACTATCAAAAAAAAGAATCAATGAAAATAAGGCTACCAAATAAGTTACAATATAAGAAATAACAGTAAGGAATGATACAATGCAAAGTAGCAAACAACTTCTCAAATTGAATGAAAAATATGGGGCAAAGAACTACAATCCCCTACCGATCGTTATATCGAAAGCACAAGGTGTCTGGGTCGAAGATCAAGAGAATAACCATTATATTGACATGCTCGCAGCTTATTCAGCCATGAATCATGGACATAGACACCCAAAAATCATTCAAGCACTTAAAGATCAAGCTGATAAAGTAACATTGACCTCGCGTGCCTTTGAAAACAACATCTTGCCATTATTTTATCAAAGATTAGCAGAGTTTACCAAAAAGGACTTGATTTTGCCGATGAACACCGGTGCTGAAGCTGTTGAAACAGCCATAAAAGCCGCAAGACGTTGGGCAAGTGATGTTAAGAAAATCCCTGAAAACACTTCAGAAATCATTGTCTGTCAAAATAATTTCCATGGTCGAACAACCACCATCATTTCGTTCTCCAACGATGAGGTTGCCAAACGTGCATTCGGGCCTTATACTCCGGGCTTTAAGACCATCCCTTTTGGGGATAGTCATGCACTCAAAGCATCGATCACCGACAACACCGCAGCCTTCTTATTGGAACCCATCCAAGGTGAGGCAGGAATCAATATTCCACCTGAAGGGTTTCTTAAAGAAGCATATCAAATCTGTAAAGAAAACAATGTGCTGTTTATTGCCGATGAGATCCAAACTGGACTTGGAAGAACAGGAAAAAACTTTGCGTGTGATTGGGAACATGTTGTTCCTGATATCTATGTCTTGGGAAAAGCACTTGGAGGAGGTGTCTACCCTATTTCTGCCGTGGCAGCCAATAAGGAGATCTTAGGGGTCTTTAATCCCGGTTCTCATGGTTCAACCTTTGGTGGTAACCCACTAGGTGCTGCTTGTGCACTTGCTGCTTTGGATGTTATGGAAGAAGAAAACTTAGTTGAAAACTCACGTGTATTGGGTGAGTATTTCAAAAGTGAGCTACAAAAGATAGAAAGTCCCATGATAAAAGACATTCGAGGAAGAGGATTGTTCATTGGACTTGAGCTCAACCAAAGCGCTAGACCTATCTGTGAAGACCTCGCAAAAGAGGGAGTTCTTTGTAAAGACACCAAAGAAAATACGATTCGATTTGCACCACCACTTGTGATAACCAAAGAAGAGCTACACTATGCACTAGAAAGAATCAAAAAAGTGATCGGATAGGAGTTCTACTCTAAATGTTTGGATATCCCATTTCATCATCAAAAAGTAAATCAAAGAAGCAGTGATGGTACTACAACCAAATCATTAAGATTATTATGACGGGAAAAAAACATTGAGTTGTTTCAAAGATAACTTAAACAACACTGTTATGCTCATGGAAGTGTTATAGATACAATAGAGATATCTTGATTTTGGTCCTCGGCTTCATATCTGCGCACCTTTTTCATGTTGAACTGAACTACTCTTTTTTTGTGTCAAAAAATCAAGAGTTTGAGTCAACAGAAAAAAGCTTTAAATGTATAACCATACTTCAATCGATTAGATGCCCAAAACAACTATTGACGTAAAAACACTGCTTTATCAACACATTTTGACTCAAGGAAAGATCAGACTAGAACCAGTAAAAAGGGTAACTCCAGTTATCTTCATCTAAGTGATAATGTTAGTGGAACTCTGGTATTTCATTCTATGGGCGGAGACAGGTCATGTTACAAGTCATGTTCCAATGAAGTATCTAAATGGATATTATTCAATGGAGTCGATATACTGAAACTATACGATATCCATCTTTTTGCTAATGAAAAGAGTATTTATGAAACATAATAAAATATTCATACTCTTTCTCTTTTTCTCGTTGT
>CALFEZ010000233.1 GCA_937957895.1 uncultured Erysipelotrichaceae bacterium | reverse complement strand
AATCGTATACATTCATGGTTTTACCTCTTATTTATAGGCATCGATCATCAAGTTCGACAACTTCTTAGAAAATCCTACTGGGTCTTCGATTGGAAGTCCTTCCATCAAACATGCCTGATCATACAAGATCCAAGCAGCATCATGCAGCTTATCAGGATCGTCTTTGACTAGTTTTTTCAACGTTTCCAACAATGGATGCTCAGGATTTAGTTCAAGGATGCGTTTGGCTTTGAGATCCGCTTGAGCATCAGGCATTTGTGACAGCACTTTTTCCATCTCAAAGGAAAGTCCCTCACTGCTTACAAGACACACGGGATGAGTCTTTAACCGTTTTGATAAACGAACGTCTTCGACAACATCCTTCAGTACCTCTTTGATCGACTCGAACACATCCTTTGATGATTCTTCTTGTTTTTTGACTTCTTCTTTTTCTTCATCGCTCATCAGATCCAAGTCACCCTGATTGATCGACTTGAATGGTTTATCTTTGTAATTGTTCATGATCTGGATGACAAACTCATCGATGTCATCCGTCAAATACAAGATTTCATAACCCTTGTCTTTGACTCTCTCACTTTGAGGGAAAGCTTCACATTTTTCGATCGAATCTGCAGCAACATAATAAATCTCTTTTTGATCTTCTTTCATGTTGTTGAGATACTCTTGCAATGTCACATACTTTTTGTCTTTGCTTGAAACAAACAACACAAGATCTTCAAGCAGTTCTTTGTGCATGCCAAAGTTTTGATAGATACCATATTTGATCTGCAAACCGAAGTTCTTCCAAAACTTCTCATATGCTTCTCTTTCATTGACGAGCATCAATGACAATTCGCTTTTTATCTTCTTTTCCAAACGCTGTGCAATCACCTTCAGTTGTCTATCATGCTGCAATATTTCCCTGGAAATATTGAGTGAAAGATCCGGTGAATCCACCAAACCTCGAATGAATCTGAAATGATCACCGACAAGCTCTTTGGCTTTGTCCATGATGAACACGCCCTTGCTATAAAGCTGCAATCCCTTTTCATACTCGTTGGTATAGAAATTGAATGGAGTCCGTGAAGGGATGTACATGAGTGCAGAAAATGTGATGTTCCCTTCTACCTGCATGTGGATCACTTTGGCAGGATCTTCAAAATCCATGAACTTGTCTTTATAAAACTGATGATACTCCTCTTGGTTGATATCTGATTTGCTTCGCTTCCAAAGCGGGATCATCGAGTTGAGAGTCTCTGTTGCATCCTCATCTTCTTTTTTCATGATGATGGGATAGCGGATGTAATCACTGTATTGCTTGATCAGTGATTTGATTTTGTAAGGTTGTAAAAACACATCATAATCTTCTTCTTCTGTGCTTTCTTTGATATGACATACAATGGTCGTACCGTGTGACTCTTTGATGATCTCACTCACGGTGTATCCTTCGACTCCACTGGATCTAAACTCATATCCCACTTGGTCATTCACTTTTTTTGTTTGGACGATCACCTGATCGCTGACCATGAATGCCGAATAAAAACCAACTCCGATTTGTCCGATGATATCGACATCATCCTTGCCTGATTCGATCGCTTCTTTAAATGCCAACGAACCACTTTTGGCGATGGTGCCCAGGTTGTCTTCAAGTTCTTCTTTGTTCATCCCGATCCCATTATCTGAGATCTTGATGGTTCGATCATTAGAGTCGACCTCTATTTGGATCTTCAGATCGGTACGATCGATCGTAAAACTTTCGTCATCCAATGACAAGAAATAGATCTTGTCCAAGGCATCAGAAGCATTTGAAATCAATTCCCTTAAAAAGATCTCCTTGTTTGTATAGATCGAGTTGATCATCAAATCCAACAATCTCTTTGATTCAGCTTTGAATTGTTTTGGTCTTGCCATAGTCCCTCCTTAAAAATTAGCACTTAGATATATTGAGTGCTAATACTATTGTAACGATTTTCTCATATTTTTCAAGACCTAATAAAAAGTACCGGTTATACCGGTACTTTGCGGATGTATTGCAAAGCTACGCAATTGAGCCCTGTATGGACGCCTACGGTTGATATCAGATCCGTCAAAAAGATCTCTGTGGTCGGAAACTCCTTTTTCATCAGTTCATAGAGTTCTCTGCCTTTTTCAGGTGACTTCACATGTGCCACACATATCAAACAATTTTCATCGACGTTATGTTCTTTGAAATACTTGACGATCACATCCCATGCTTTGCGCATCGTACGCACTTTTTCAAAAGCATCATTCTTGCCTCCGGTGTCTTTGGCAACTTTCAGGATTGGTTTTATGTTGAGAAATCCACCAAGTTTTGCTGCCATTGGCGTGATACGTCCCCCACGAGCAAGATGTTGCAAATCATCCGGTATCACAAAAGTCACACTGTCTTCAATGGAAGCTTCAAGCAGCTGTTTGACTTTTTCGACCGGAGTCTGCCGATCAAACAAGATCCTTGCTGAAATCGCAAGATGAAGTTGATTGCTAGCCGTGGCAAAACAATCGACATAATCAAAAGGAATCTCAAAGCGTTCTGCAGCTGTGTGCATTGCTGATAAAGTCGATGATAGACCGGAACTGATCATGACTCCAAAAATAAGATCAATACCTTCCTCTTTGAGCTGTTCAAACAAAGCTTCGATGCGCCCCACCGGAGGGAGGGATGTTTTCAGCAGTTTCCCTTGTGCGATCAGATCATACGTTTCGTCGATGGTGATGTTTTCTCCTTCAAGATATACCGTGTCACCATCAATGATTTGCAAAGGCAAAGCATAAAGCCCCTCCATTTTTACATTTTGATGATAAATGTTGCTTCCACTGTCTGTGATTACCGCTACTCTCATATGATCACCATCCTTTAAGAGCATTATACATGATTCATAAAAAAAATTCCCACTTTGTGGGAATTTTTTAGAGTACCAGTGATGCTTGCACTGCCAAGCTTTTGACTCCTGCATGGGCGGCTAATACTGCCGGAAGTTCCGCAACATCAAACTCGATGTCACCCAAGCGAGTTTTTGCCAATGCAACAAACTTCTCAGCAATATCCAAACCATCACAATGCAACACATGAAGTTTGTTGACACCTGGTTTGATGCCTTGTTTTTCATACTCATCCAAGATCATGTCGAAAATCTTTGCTTCTGTACGAGCTGTTCCGAACTTCTCAATGGTCGTACCACCGTTTTCTAGTACCAACAATGGTTTGATCTTCAATAATGACGATAGTGTTGCCACAGCCGGAGAAACACGACCTCCACGTTTGAGTTGATCCAATGTGTGAGGGAAAAGGAAGCTGCGTGTCATTGCAAACACGGTATTAGCCATTGCGAGGATCTCTTCTTTGGTGGCACCGGCTTTTGCCATCTCAGCAGCTTTCAATACAACGTCCTTCACCGGTCCTGCCAGAGTCAATGCATCCACGATTTCGATGTTTTCGATTTCATTGTCTGTTGCAGCTAGGCGGAATGCCTGATAGGTTCCGGAAAGATATGAAGACAAAGAGAATACGATGATTTGATCGAAGCCCCCTTGTTTCAACTGCTTCATCATTTTGTCCAACAAACCAAGATTTGGTTGTGATGTAGTTGGAACTGCTTTGTCTTTGAGTAATCCAACCAACTGTTCGGCGGTCATCTCGACTTGGTCCTGATATTCTTTGCCATCGATGATGATCGAAAGCGGTGCTACTTCGATACCAAGTTGTTTTGCTTTTTCTAATGATATGCCAATCGATGAATCGGCAACAATCACAATTTTGCTCATAGTTTACCTCCTGAGTCATTAAGCAATTATACGTGTGATTACTTTGAATGTCAAACAAAACGTTCACGAATTTTCACAAAGATCATCCTTTCTTTTCATTTTCACAAAATTCTCATACAATATAAGCATGAAACGGATCAAAGAACCCATTGAGATCGAGTTGAACATCAAAAAATCCAGATTCATCACGATGCTTTACCCGATCGGTGATGAGTCCGATGCAAAACACTTGATCAACACGATCAAAGAACAACATCCCAAAGCCAATCATCATTGTGTGGCTTATGTCATCCAAAAAGATCGGATCGCACGATTTGATGATGATGGTGAACCGTCACACACAGCCGGTAAACCGATGCTCAATGTGCTTCTACAACAAAATATCGATCATGTACTTGCCATCACCATCAGGTATTTCGGAGGCGTCAAATTAGGAAAAGGCGGTTTAGTAAAGGCATACACGCAAGGGGTTGCGAATGCATTATCGGAAGCTGTCTTTTTAAGCTTGAAACAAGTCATCATCGTTGCTTTCTCATGTCCTTTGAAGTATGCTTCTCAAGTTGAAGCATATAGCCATCACGCAGGACAGTTGATAGATTATGATCATGATGAAGTCCATGCTTTCTTTGTCATCAAGCTTGTTGAATCTGATGATTTTATCAAAAAGATCAAAGAAATGACCAAAGGATCCGCATCGATCACCTCCATTGAAAATCGTTCGGAATAATGCAAATGCAATTTATTTGCATTTATTTGTCATCCATGTATAATGTTCTCGTTGGAGGATTTCATTGAATGAAGAAATTATTTATATCGCTCACCGCTGCATTGTTGTTGCTTATAAGTGGATGCAGCCCGAGTCAAAACAACAGTGACAAACCACGTGTGATTGCCTCTTTGTTTCCGCAATATGACTTTGTTCGGCAGATCGCACAAGATAAAGTTGAAGTGATTTTGTTGTTGCCACCGGGTGTTGAATCACATGCTTTTGAGCCAACTCCGTCGCAAATCATCCAAATCAC
>CALFEZ010000232.1 GCA_937957895.1 uncultured Erysipelotrichaceae bacterium | reverse complement strand
GACTTGGACAGAGATGTTGGCATTGGAACGAAAAACGCTAAGACGTGGACGTTCGCCGGTCCCGGATACTTTCGTACGCACCCGAGCGTGACGACGGACTCGTTCTTTATTACGATCAATTTTCTTTAACATAAACCTAATATCTCCTTCCTATTAACCCTTGGCAGCCGTCTTGCCTTCTTTGCGACGGACTTTTTCTTCTTTGTAACGAATGCCCTTACCAAGATAAGGTTCTGGTTTACGTACTGCACGGATGTTGGCAGCCCATTCACCTACGCGTTGTTTGTCGATACCTTCGACTTTGATCTCAGTCGGTTTACCGATCGAGACGGCTACTCCTTCTTCCAGTTCGAAAACGACCGGATGGGAGTAACCAACATTGAGTACCAGCTTGTTTTCGTTGATCGCTGCTTTATAACCGATACCGACCAATTGCAGTTCGCGTATGAATCCCTTCGATACGCCTTCGATCATGTTAAACAGCAAGGCACGAGTCGTACCATGCAGTTGCTTGGTGTGTTTTTGTTCATTCAGACGTTTGACGGTACACACGTTTTCTTCAACGGTGATCTGTACTCTGTCTGAAAATTTACGGCTTAGTTCCCCTTTGGGGCCTTTGACCGTAACTTCATTCCCGGGTTTGACGGTTACTTCGACACCCTCAGGAATGGTAATCGTTTTATTACCGATACGTGACATGATTTCTCACCTACCAAACATAGGCAACGACTTCGCCGCCAACATGTTTCTTTCTAGCATCTTTGTCTGTCATGACCCCGGAAGAGGTCGATAGGATCGCGATCCCCAACCCGTTGAGCACGCGTGGGATGCTGTCTACTTCAGCGTACACGCGCAATCCAGGTTTTGAAATGCGCTTAAGACCGCTGATCACTTTTTCATTGTTTGGACCGTATTTCAATTCGACTGTCAGTACCTTCTTAAGGTCACCACTAACCGAATAGCCCAAGATAAACCCTTCTTCTTTCAAAATCCGGGCAATAGCTACTTTTTCCTTGCTTGCAGGAATATCCACCGTTTCGTGTCTGGCACCAAGTGCATTACGAATCCTGGTCAGCATATCCGCAATAGGATCTGTCATATTCATCATCAGTGTTTCCTCCTTTTGCTACCAACTTGCCTTTTTGACACCCGGGATCTGACCTTTGTAAGCCAGTTCACGGAAGCAGATACGGCACAACTTGTATTTGCGTAACACTGAATGTGGACGTCCACAACGCTCACAACGTGTATACTCACGAACTTTGAATTTTGCAGGACGTTTTTGTTTTACGATCATCGATGTTTTTGCCATCTTACACTCCTTGTCCTTTTTTCGCAAAAGGCATGCCGAGCTGTTGCAACAGTGCTCTGCCTTCTTCGTTGGTCAGGGCACTGGTCACGATGACGATGTCCATCCCACGAACGCGATTCACTTTATCATAGTTGATCTCCGGGAAGATCAATTGTTCCTTGATCCCCAGCGTATAGTTGCCACGACCATCGAATGCTTCAGCGCTTACGCCTCTAAAGTCACGAACACGCGGCAATGCGATGTTGATCAACTTATCCAAGAAAGCATACATGCGATCTCCACGAAGTGTGACTTTGCATCCGATCGACATTCCTTCACGCAACTTGAAGTTGGCGACTGACTTCTTGGCTTTGGTGATCACTGGCTTTTGACCGGTGATCTGAGTCAGTTCTTCTACCGCTTCCTCGAGTGCTTTGGGGTTTGCGATCGCATCGCCCACACCCATGTTGATAACGACTTTTTCGACCTTGTGTGCCTGCATAACTGAGGAATAATTGAATTGTTTGACCAATTCATTGACAACGTCAGATTTGTATTTTTCCAATAAACGGTTCATGTGTTCCTCCTTACTTCAGTGTGTTCCCGGTTTTCACCAGGACACGCACTTTCTTTCCTTTTTCTTCTTTGACACCGATACGGCTTGCTTTTTTGGCTTTTGCATCGTATGCCATCACATTGGAAGCATCGATCGGCATCTCTTTTTCAGCGATCCCGCCATCTGGATTGGCTTGCGTCGGTTTCATGTGTTTTTTGACAACGTTGACACCTTCGACGATCACTTTGTTTTCTTTTGGGAAGACAGCTTTGACTTCCGCGACGACACCTTTGTTTGCACCGGTGATCACTTTGACTTTATCGCCTTTTTGAATTCTCATCACAAGCACCTCCCTACAGTACTTCCGGGGCCAAAGACACGATTTTCATGAAGTCTTTTTCCCGGAGTTCTCTGGCCACGGGACCAAAGATACGGGTCCCTCTTGGCGTTTTATCATCCTTGATGATGACAACTGCGTTGTCATCGAATCGGATCGTTGATCCGTTTTCGCGTGTCAAGCCGTATTTGGTACGGACGATGACCGCCTTTACTACGTCTCCTTTTTTCACTGTACCACCGGGTGTTGCCACTTTGACCGTGCACACCACGATGTCACCGATGTTGGATGATCTGCGACGAGATCCTCCCAAACCACGGATGACAAGGACTTCTTTAGCACCGGTGTTATCAGCTACTTTCAATCTAGTTTCATTGTGAATCATGATAACCCTCCTCTAAAGAACTACAGCTTTCTCTACGACTTTGACTAAACGGAAGCGTTTGGTTGCGGACAATGGACGTGTTTCC
Organism: uncultured Erysipelotrichaceae bacterium; assembly: GCA_937957895.1. Classification (GTDB taxonomy): domain Bacteria; phylum Bacillota_I; class Bacilli_A; order Erysipelotrichales; family Erysipelotrichaceae; genus UBA6182. Next base: position 2,131 of record CALFEZ010000232.1, on the reverse strand, counting down.
ATGATTTCTACAACATCATTGATTTTGGCTTCATTGTTTTCATCGTGAGCTTTGAATTTCTTCGAATACTTGACACGTTTTCCATACAATGGGTGACGTTTTGAAGTCGTGATCTCGACGACGATGGTTTTTTCCATCACATCGGAAACGACTTTCCCACGATATACTTTACGCTTTGATCGTTCCATTATCCATGTACCTCCTGTTGCTCATTTAGCGAACGTTCAGTAATCACTGTTTTTATTTTGGCAATTGTTTTGCGCACGGTTTTGATGCGTGCGGTGTTGGTCAATTGACCGGTCGCAAGTTGAAAACGAAGGGTGAACAACTCTTCTTTGAGAGTATCGATTTCCTTCAATAATTCGGCATTGCTTTTTTCACGAAGCTCATTGATCAACATTGCTATTCCTCCTCGCCTTTACGTACGAATTTGGTTTTGACCGGGAGTTTGTTGGATGCCAGACGGAATGCTTCCTTGGCAACTTCTTCACTGACTCCGGCGATTTCAAACATCACACGTCCAGGCTGTACGACCGCTACCCATCCTTCAGGAGCTCCTTTACCGGAACCCATCCGAACTTCGAGCGGTTTTTTCGTGATTGCTAAGTGTGGGAAAATCTTGATCCACACTGTTCCGCCACGACGCATATAACGAGTCATGGCGATACGAGCTGCCTCGATCTGGCGGTTGCTGACATACGCACCGCTTTCGGCAACTAGTCCATATTCACCAAATGCCACTGTGCGTCCTGCTTTGGAACGCCCTTCATAAGAAAGACGATGCGGACGGCGGAATTTGGTACGATTAGGCATCAACATTATTCATTACCCCCTTCGCTTGGCTTGCTTACGGGTTCTGGTGCCGGTTTAGTGGCTTCTCTTTTGCCTTCACGACGTTCCGGTCTTGGACGACTTGGACGTGCGCGACGATCACGCGGTGGTTGTTTAGGTGCTTCCGGTTCGCTGACCATTTGACCTGGCAACAGTTCTCCGCGGCAGATCCACACTTTTACACCCAAGATCCCGTAGGTGGTTTTTGCTTCGGCGATCGCAAAATCAATGTCCGAGCGAAGTGTGTGCAGTGGCACGACACCTTCGGAATATCCTTCGCTGCGGGCAATGTCATTGCCGCCCAAACGACCGGATACCAAGGTTTTGACACCTTTTGCTCCCGCACGCATGGTGCGTTGGATCGCTCTTTTTTGAGCGGTCCTGAAGGATGCACGTTGTTCTAATTGTTCTGCGATCCCTTTGGCGACCAGAAATGCATCCAGATCCGGATTGGCGATCTCAACGACGCGAATGTGGACTTGTTTGCCTTCTGTCAGTTTTTCAAGTTCTTTTTTGATGCGTTCGACATTTTCACCGTTGGTACCGATCACCACACCCGGACGAGCCGTGCGGATGATCAGTTCAACGCGGTTTTTGGAACGTTCGATCTCGATGCGTGATACGGAAGCATTCTTCAATTCCTTAAAGACAAACTCACGAATCTTGACATCTTCGATCAGCAATGTGCCAAACTCTCTGTTTGCTGCATACCATCTTGATTCCCAATCACGGATGATTCCAACCCGTAATCCTATTGGACTTACTTTTTGACCCATAATTGTTCCTCCTAGTCTCTTTCTGCCACAACTACGGTAATGTGGCTTGTGCGTTTGTGAATGGGTGATGCAGAACCTTTGGCTCGTGGCATAAACCGTTTCAATGTCAAACTTTCATCGGCATAACATGTTTTTACATACAATCGCTCTTGGTTGAGAGAATGATTGTTGACAGCATTGGCGATGGCCGATTTGAGTACCTTGGCTGTTGCTTTGGCAGCAAAGTTAGGGGTGAACTTCAAGATCGCTTCTGCTTCTTTAACGTCTTTTCCTCGAATAAGATCTAATGCTAACCGTGCTTTACGAGGGGTCACACGGATCGTTTTTGCTGTTGCTTTGACTTCCATGATTCCTCCTATTTCCCGGCTTTCTTGTCATCGCCATGACCACCGTATTTACGGGTTGGGACGAATTCTCCCAGTTTATGGCCAACCATATCCTCGGTCACATACACCGGAACATGTTCTTTTCCGTTGTATACCGCGAATGTATGCTCGACAAACTGTGGAAAGATAGTCGAACGA
>CALFEZ010000231.1 GCA_937957895.1 uncultured Erysipelotrichaceae bacterium | reverse complement strand
TTTACTAGAGCGATGGTGGCTTCGATCGTTCCTCCGGTAGCAAGCAGATCATCGACGATCAACACTCTTTGACCTGGTTTGATGGCATCTTTATGGATGTGCAGTTCATTGGAACCATACTCAAGATCGTACTTGAAAGATACGGTTTCTCTTGGTAGTTTTCCGGGTTTGCGAACCGGAACAAATCCGATATTTTTGGCATATGCTACCGGACATCCGAAGATAAACCCGCGTGATTCCGGTCCTACGACCACTTCTGCATTTACTTCATTGGCAAATGCGATCATTTGATCTGCTACCTCTGTAAATGCAGGACCACTGGCCATCAACGGTGTGATGTCACGAAACAAGATCCCTTCGATCGGAAAATCCTGGATGTCTGCGATATAATCTTTGATATTCATTTGTTTGCCTCCATGTCTGTATTATATCAAAATCCTGAGTACTTAAAAAAGTATGGATTCTACTTTGTCAACGCGCAGCACGATCTTTTCATACCCATTGTAAGGTTTATACGCAATCGTCCCTTCAAAATGCAAAAAAGATGCTTCTTTAAGATCCTCATCGATAGGATCAAAAGTGATGGCTTCCACCTGTGCATGCTCAAACTGTAAGATCCATTTGGAAAGATTGTGTTTGGGCATATGATTTCGTTTGATCACTCTGCAGTTTTCAAGACGGACGATCGGACGTTCGAATCCCATACCAAAAGGGCGAAAATGCTCAAATTCCTTGACACCTTCCATCTCGATCAATGAACTATCCAAGTGCAACTTGGTTATCTCTGGGATGATCGGTGGGTCATTGTTGAGATCGGTCAAAATCATGTCAACAAATCGCTCGTAATCTTCTACCTTGATCTCTATGCCAGCTGCTTTGGCATGTCCACCAAAATGAGAGATGGCATCTGCGTGTTTGCTCATCAAAGCATGAAGATCGATATGCTCGCTTCGTAGTGAGCCTTTGATAACATCTTTTTTGATCGTGGCGACCAGAGTCGGTCTTTGGGTCAATCGTGCGATATGTCCTGCCAGAATGCCTACGATGCCCTCATGAAATGACTCGTCAACGATGAAGTTGAACGCTCCTCCATCGATCTTGGCCAAAGCAGCTTCAAGCATATCTTTAAGCATGTCTTTTCGAGTTTGATTGAGTTGTTCCAAAGAGGTCACGAAACTCAGGATTTGTGTTGCGTCTTCACTTAACAGAAAAGTTACGACATTGTTTACGTTTGCTAGATCCGACAGCCGTCCTACCGCATTGAGTTTGGGAACGACCAAAAAGGCAATGTCTTCTTCATCGATGACTTGTTTCTTCAACAGACTGCTTATATGCGGCATCGGACGTTCGTTGATGACTTTGAGTCCTTTGCGTACAAGCTGGCGATTGTAGCGCCACAACGGCATCAGATCACCGATGGTCGCAACCGTTGCTAATTGCAATGAAACATCATCATCCAACCCTGCAGCTTGTGTCAGCAGATAACTCAATCCAGCCCCACAAAGTTGATCGAAATGATCACTGAGCACATCAGGATGGATCAAACAATCAACGTCAATCGACTGATCGATCGTATGATGATCGATGACAAGAGTCGTTTTTTGTTGTTGCTTTAGAAATTGATGGACATCAAAAAGACTAACACCGTTATCGACCATCACGAAACAATCATATCCCTTTTCAATCGCAGAGCTAGCAATATCCAAGTTAAGACCATATCCCTCGTTGATGCGATTGGGTATGTAAAAACCAACCTGAGCTCCCATCTGGCGAAACAAACGCACCAAAATGGCGGTAGAACAAATACCATCTGCATCATAGTCACCTGCCACAAAGATTTTTTGCTGGTTGTTGATCGCCTTTTTGATCAAATCAATGGCTTGATAAAGCACCGGATCAAGTGGCTCATTGCTTGTCTGATCGAGCGATTTGATCTGCTCATCGTCTAGACCCATATGTCTAAGCATGGTTTGGGTATAAGGATGAAACATGTCCGTGCTCCTTTCTTTAAAAAAAGGGAATACTCCCTTTTTAGTCGTTGATACCGATGATGGTCATTTCATCGAGTTCTTCTTTTTTCCTGGTTTTGGCTTTTCGTGCTTTTGGTTTTTTGTGTAATCGGATGTACAACCACAACATCGTCGATATGACGATCGATGAATAAGCTCCGGCCAAAAGACCGATAAACATGGCAATATTGAACTCAAAAATTTCTCTTGAACCGATCATCAACAATGCAAAGATCGGTAAAATCGTCGTAAAGGTATTGAACAATGAACGGAATAATGTACCTTGTAGCGATTCATTGACGATATGAACATAATCTTTTTTGGAAATATGCGGTTTTGGCCAATTATTGACGGTATAACGTATCCTGTCAAACACAACGATCGAATCGTCGACGGAGTAACCGATAATTGCCAGGATGACAGCCACCAACTCGACGTTTATCTCGAGTCTGAAAATCGCAAACACTGCCAGTACGATCAGAATATCATGGACCAGAGCCATGATGGTACCAATCGCATAATCCCACTCAAAGCGGATAGTGATGTAGACCATCATCATGATCCAAGCTACCAATGACAAGATCACTGCCGTATTGACCAACTCACGACCAACTACCGGTGTGACCACCACATCGTTGGCCGGGTGTCCGTAAGTTTCCAAAATATACGCTTTTAAGGCCGTTAGATTCTCAGATGTTTCTGTTTCCGTAGTTGTGACATACGCCATGGTATCACCTGAAAGCTGTACACGAACATTGTCATATCCAAACTGAGCGAACTCTTCACGTACGGTCGGGATATCGAACCCAGAGTCACTTATCATGGTGATCTTAGTACCACTGGAAAAGTCGATACCAAGATTGACCGGACCTTCACCTCTAAATGTGTTGAACCCGACAAATAACAGAGCAACCAATATGACAGATGCAGAAACGATAGCTAACTTTTTGGAAATCTTGATGAAATCAAGCCCTTTGAACGGACCAAAGTAAGTTTGTTCCTCTCCTTTTGAAATATTGGGGATATATTCTTTCTTGATACTTAATAAATGTAATTTTTCAACTACTTTTGGGGATTTGATCAATTGACTGATCAAAAACTTGGTCAAATATACATTCAAAGCCAATGTGACAATTACCGTAACGATAAGCATCGTTGCAAACCCTTTGATCGCTCCCGTACCAAATACGTACATGATCAAAGCGGCGATCAAGGTTGTCAGCTGACTGTCAAAAATGGTCCAGAAAGCCAAACGATGACCTTCTTTGACCGATGTTTCAAGCTTCTTGCCAAGATAAAGTTGGTCTTTGATACGCTCAAAAGTAATGATGTTGGCATCCACGGTCATACCGACCCCGAGTACCAAAGCTGCAATACCAGGAAGAGTAAACACTCCTCCCATGGCGTTGTAGATCGCAAAAACCACAAATACATAAAATGAGAGCATGATGGCACTGACCACACCGGCTGCCCGATATGCGATGATCATAGCCAACATGACCAAAATCACACCAACCAGACCGGCGATCATGGTTTGAGAAAACGCAGCGATACCAAACTCAGCCGTAACAACATTGGAGTATAGTTCAGTCATTTGCACTGGCAATGATCCTGAGTTGATAAGATCAGCTAGCTCTCTTGCGGAGGCCTCCGTGATACCAGATCCCGATATGACGGCATCTCCTCGGATAGGTCCTTCTCTGACTTCTGCTGCTGAGATATATTTCTGTTGGCCGGATGGTTCTTTCGGACGCTCTTCCGCATAGGAATCGCCCTCTGCAAAATCCAACCAGGTCACGATGATCCGGTTGCCGGGAGCCATTTCAAAGACTTTTTTGGTTAGTTCATAAAATGCATCTTGATCTGCAACCTTCAAACTGACAACTGGTCTTCCCTGTTGAAAATCGAGTGATGCTCCCCCTTCTACCAAAATCGATGCATCGGCCAAAAGATTGTCGTTGACATCGCGGAAAGTGAGATTTGCTGTTGCTGAAATGATTCGACGTGCCTGATCCTGATCGGATACACCTGCCAGTTGCACGCGGATACGGTTATCGCCTTCTACGATGATCTGAGGTTCACTCACACCAAGAATATCGATACGCTTGGAAACCGAACGAGCAACAGCCGTCATCGATGGCAAACTGTCCCCGGTTTCTAATGGAGACACTTCATACACGATCTCAAATCCACCTTGAAGATCGAGTCCTAGTGTCATGTTGTTGGCCACGTCTTTTGCAAACACCCCGATCATCACAAAGATCGCAACGATCGTCAGTAAAAAGACGCCCAATCTGGATTTATTCTGCTTCATTTTGAACCTCCGATAACATCATCATATTCACTTAATGGGGCCTTGATCGCACGACTCATGGAATCCTTGATCATCACCTGGATCACATCGTCAAGCGTGCACTCAAATACATCAAAAACAGCTTGATAAAACCGTCTGGGAGTATTGCTTTTC
>CALFEZ010000230.1 GCA_937957895.1 uncultured Erysipelotrichaceae bacterium | reverse complement strand
CAACACGTCATTCATATCATCGACGAATCATCATTATAAGACTACAAAAGTTTGCCATGAAGGCGATCACGATCACAGAAGTGATGTGTTGCATCATGGTTTTTTGTAGGAGGAAACAAGTGAGAACAAACATCGTTAGAGAAACCACACTGTCTGGATTGTTTATCGCCATCGGGATCATCCTGCCGATCGTCTTTCATGCCATCGGTCAGGGAACCGTCTTTTTACCAATGCATATTCCTGTCATCCTGGGAGGATTTATCCTTAGTCTTCCATTTGCTTTATCCGTAGGGATCATCACACCTATCCTTAGTTCGGTACTGACAGGAATGCCACCCGTGTTTCCGGTGTTGCCTTTTATGGTCTTTGAACTGGCAACCTATGGATTGGTAACAAGCTTTTTGTATCGTCGTCTAAAACTCAATGTGTATGTGTCGCTGATCGGTGCCATGATCACGGGCCGCATCGTTGCCACGATCGTGGTATGGATCTTGATCAACTTCTTCTTTGCCACACTGCCAAATCCTTTGGTATGGGTCGTCGGTACCGTCACTGCCGGGATTCCGGGAATCGTCGTCCAACTGGCTTTGATACCGGTGTTGGTACTGGCGTTGGATCGTTTGAACTTCATAAAACGTAATTGACCTTGATATTGGTTACTCATAATGAAGCTGCATAGAGCATATCAGGGGGGTGCAGCTTCTTTCCTTTTGTTGTCAATACCAGATTCAATAATGCTATAATGGTGTCAAATTGCTTGATGATGTATAACAGGAAAGGACAATCCATGAGTATCGAAGAACTGAAAACGTATTTATCAAAAGACGATATCGTCTGTGCCGTAGCTAAAGATGATGTGTTGTTGACGTCCAATCTCAAAGGCATCCGTCCTTGGCTTAAATGGCTTAGAGAGTGCCCGGAACTGTTGGAAGATGCGATCGTAGTCGATAAAGTGATCGGCAAAGCAGCTGCGATGCTGATGATCGTAGCCAAAATAAAAAGGGTTTACACCCCAACGATCAGCTCTCAGGCACTGGCTTATTTAAAAACACAATCATTGGAGTATGACTATGATCGAATCGTTGATTTTATCTCAAACAACGAACGAAATGGGTTGTGTCCAATGGAAGCAACGGTCATCGATACCGAAGATGCCTATCAAGGATATCAGCAACTTTTGGATAAAGTAAAAGAGCTCATGGCAGCCAAACAAACATAACAAGCAATTCATTGCTTGTTTTTTATAATGATTTCATTGGTTGAGATGATCCTGATGATATTGCCGGATCGATCTTTCAACAACAAACAACCATCCTCATCTATCCCAACAACGCTTCCTCCGATTTCTTTTTTCCCTCGCTTGATCATGATCCTGCTTTGCATGTCGACACAACGCTCAGAGTACTCTTTAATAACTTCTCGAGTAGATACGCCATAAGTGATGAGGTCAAACTCGTTGAGGACATCGACCAGCAGCTTATTGATGTCGATCGATGTATCAGCATGCTTTTGAGCATATGTCGAACTGTCTTCGATCATTTTGGGAAATGTCATTTCATACACATTGATGCCAAATCCAACTACCATCAAAGGATCATCGGTTGTCTTCTCACATAGTATCCCTGCTACTTTTTTATGATCGATCAGCACATCATTGACCCATTTGAGCTGAGATGTGACACCATGAGATGACAACCCCCTGGATATCGCTGATGCCATGATCAGAGGGATCAAGGTGGATCGATGCTGGATCTTTTCAGTTGAGACATAAAACGAACAGTAAATGCCTTTGTCTTTCTCACAATAAAACAAACGACCTTGTGTTCCCTTGCCTTTGCTTTGACTTTTTGCTATCAGCACCGTATCGATTTGATGATATGCTTTTTCTTTGATCAGGTCGTTGGTCGAAGTCACTTCTTCAAGTAAGATCACTCTTTTGTTAGGATCCTCAAGATAGGCTTGGATATCCTGTATATTCAAAAATGTCCTTTGTTGATTCATGTCGGATCTGAAGCCAGGATCATGGCTATAGCAACTGCCATTTCCGTTTCATGGGAAATCGACACCACGAGTTTGATGCCTTGGTACTCACAAAACAGTTTATGATCTTCATTTTGGATCCATACATCTTTCATAAAGACATTTTCAAAGGGTAGCGCTTTGATAATCGCTTCCTTGGCAGCAAATCGTCCGGCAAGCCACTGATCCTGGCGCCATGATTCGTTAAAATCATGGTATATGGCTATTTCTGCTTCATGTAGCACACGTGATACAAAAGCATCTTTGTGTGTGATGTTTTTAATTCTGTCGATCTTGACGATGTCGATGCCAATCATGGTTTTTCTCCGATCGTAAACAATATCTCACCACTTACAGTAAGCTGATCATCGACATATGCTTCGATTTTCGCTTTTCCTATGTCTTTTCTTACTTGAAGCAATGTCACATGCATGATAAGTTCGTCTTCCGGTCTAACCCATCGTTTGAAACGAACATGATCGATCCCGGCAAAATAACTCATCTTTCCTTTGAACTGAGGTTTCTGTAACAACAGTATCGCCCCGGTCTGTGCTAGTGCTTCAATGATAGCAACTCCCGGCATGATCGGGTCATTGGGAAAATGACCTTGAAAATAGGGATCTGATGACTTTGTTTTTTTGTATCCGATGATCCTGTTCTCATCGATCACTTGCACGTGATCGACCAAAAGCGATGATCCACGATGCAATAGGATCATTTCGATTTGATGTTTGTCAAGATTCATGATCGGTATACCTCTTAAAGATAAGTGAAGCGTTGTGTCCACCAAAACCAAGAGAGTTGGACATCGTGTAAGTGGTGGCATGATGAATGTTCTCGCCGATCACCACATTTACTTGTATCGTATCTGCAATATCTTTGGTATGGATGGTTGCTGGAATGATCCCATGTTCCAACACTTTGATGCAGACGATCGCCTCAACCGCACCACATGCTCCCAGTAAATGACCCATGTGCGATTTTGTTGAAGATACAAAAACGGTGTCTTTGTGTTTACCAAGTGTTTTTTGGATAGCTCTTGATTCGATCACATCATTAAGCTGGGTACTGGTACCATGGGCATTGATATAATCGATATCAGCTGGAAGGATATCGGCATCATTGATCGCATTTGACATGGCTTTGGCGATCATCGTTCCTTCTTCTTGAGGGGCTGTGATATGGTATGCATCGCATGTGCTGCCATATCCGACAAGTTCTGCCAAAATCGTGGCATTGCGATTTTTCGCATGGGCATATTCTTCCAAGATCAATGCCCCTGCTCCTTCCCCCATCACAAACCCTGAGCGAAGACGATCAAAAGGAATACTGGCTGTGGTTGGATCAGATCCCTCATACAATGCCCGCATGGCCATAAATCCACCCACTCCAAGAGGGGTGATGGATGCTTCACTTGCTCCTGCCAATGCCACATCCAACAATCCATGTTTGATCTTTAGATAGGCTTCCCCGATGGCGTCACTGCCGGCCGCACATCCGGTAACCACAGGAATGCAGGGACCATATGCCTGAAGATCGATGGCGATCATCGCAGCTGCAGCATTAACGATCGTCATCGGAATAAAGTGCGGAAAGATGCGGGATGGGCCTCGTTGATCCAGGTTTTCTTTTGCTTTCTCCATCGAACCGATACCCGCTATTCCCGTTCCGAAGATAACACCAAAACGATCACGATCCAACATGACATCCTCAAGACCTGACTGAAGATACGCACGTTTACCTGCGATACGCGCAAATTGCGTAAATCGATCGTTGAATCGAAGATCACTTTGCTTAAACAAGGATTCATCTTCAAATGCTTCTGCTTCAGCTGCCAGTTTCACTCGAAAATCCTTGGTATCAAAATGTGTGATTGGTTTGATTGCACATGTTTTTTTCAAGATATTGTCAAACATCACTTGGGGATCATTTCCCAATGGAGAGATGACTCCCATTCCTGTAATCACGACTCGCTTCATGATTATCCTCCCATAACGATGCCTCCATCGACACAAAACACCTGACCGGTGATGTATCGGGCATCTTCACTAGTCAAAAACAAAGCTATATTGACGACATCCTGTGTTTTTCCGATTCTTTTCACGGCTGTTTTTTCGATGAATCTTTGACGATGCTCATGATCGAGCACATCGCTCATGTTTGATTCGATCAATCCCGGTGAGATGACATTGCATCGAATATCGTAAGTTGCAAGTTCAAGAGCCGCCGTTTTGGTCAAAGCGATGACTCCGGCTTTCGATGCCGCATAATTTGCTTGACCGATGTTACCGGTATGGGCAACAGCAGAAGCGATCGTCAGAATGCATCCTTTTTTTGCTCGAGCCATGATTTTCGAAGCATGTTTGATAAGAAAGAATGTGCCTTTTAGATTGACATCGATCACATTGTCAAAATCGGTTTCTGCCATCAGCATCAACAATCTGTCTTTGATGATCCCGGCATTGCATATAAGGATATCGATCGTTGCAAACTCCTTGATACAATGTTGGATCATGGTCTTTACTTGTTGCTGATCCCTAATATCACACTCGATCACACACGCTTTGACATCCAATGCTTCACATGCTTTTTGGGTCAAGATGGCACCTTGTTTGTCTTGATGATAATGAATGATGACATCATGTCCGGTTTTGGCAAAACCGATAGCCAAAGCCTTTCCGATACCTTTGGATGCTCCACTGATCAATACGACTTTTCTTTTCATGTATACCTCCGAGAACTCTTGTACCATTGAATCATTCTTCCATCATGGCCAGCAACTTATCGACACTGACCACGTCATAAACACTGACAGTCTCGATATCAGGAGCGATCTTTCTGACAAACCCATTGAGTGTCGGTATGGGACCTATCTCAATAAAACACTTGACCCCTTGTTTGATCATCCAACGGATCGAATCCTCAAAAAGCACCGTGGAAGTCATTTGCTGTACCAACAACGAGGAGATATCATTGGTGTGAGGTTTCCCAGTCCGATTGGATATGACTGGGATAACAGGCTGCTTTATTACCATCGTATCAAGAAAAGCTTTAAAAGACGATGCAGCCTCTTCTAGCAAACAACAATGAAAAGCTCCAGAAACACCAAGATCGATGACCCTTTGTGCCTGATGTTTTTTGCATGCCTCCTTAACATAAGACAAGGCTTTTTTATGTCCTGAGATCACGATCTGCCCCGGACAATTGATGTTAGCGATCTCACATATACCGTAGGTGGATGCTTCTTTACAGATATCTCGGATCGTCACAAGATCCAATCCCAACACCGCACTCATCCCGGTGTCTTGATTTTTCAACGCTTCTGACATGACTATGGACCGATGATTTATGATATCCATGGCATCACTTATAGACCATGCTTTGGCGTAAGTCAGGGCACTGTACTCACCTAAACTTAATCCGGCAGTCATCTGACCAACGATATCATGAGTGCTCAACACTTCTGCCATCGCCATGGAAAACAGAAAGATTGCACTTTGAGCATATCTTGTATCATCAAGCTTTTCTTTCGGACCTTCAAAACACATGTTTTTGATTTGAGGATCTATGCCGGGATGATCGAAAATGATCCTGGCTGCTTCATAATGCTGATACAGGTCTTTCCCCATTCCTGTCTTTTGTGAGCCTTGACCGGCAAATAAGATTGCTATGTCGGATCGTTTCATGGTGTGAGCTGTTGCATGATCATGGATAGTCTTTCATGTTGTTTGATGGTGTCTGTCATCAAATCATCCAAGATCTCCTGCAGTGGTCGTGTTTCTTTGATCAGTCCTGCAATCTGTCCCATCATCATGCTTCCCCTGAGCATATCCCCTTCCTCCACTGCTCTTTTAAGTGCCCCCGTCACAAAGTGCTCCAGAGTTTCTTTATCGGCACCATCCTTTTCCAGTTGCAGATAAGCTTGAGTCATGGCATTTCGTAATGTGCGTATTGGAGAAGCGATCGATCGACCGATCACGACGGTATCATTGTCTTTGGCATCGATGATGGCTGATTTGTAGTTTTGATGAATAGGACACTCATCGGATGTCATCAAAAGCGTACCGATCTGTACCCCGCTAGCTCCTAGTGTTAAGGCAGCAGCAACACCTCTGCCATCAGCGATCCCACCTGCTGCGATCACAGGAATATCCACGGCATCCACAACCTGAGGAACCAATGTCATGGTCGTAGACTCTCCTACATGTCCTCCTGCCTCCGTTCCTTCAACGATCACCATATCTGCTCCCATAGAAGCCACGCGTTTAGCCAAAGCAACCGATGGTACGACAGGAATAACCAGAATACCGGCTGCTTTTAGTTTATCCATATACGGTCCGGGGTTGCTGGCACCGGTGATCACGACCATGGGTCTATGCTGAATGATGCTATCCACGATCTCTTTTGTATGGATGTTTTTAAGCATCAAGTTAACAGCATAAGGTCGTTTTGTCAGAGATCGACAAATCATGATCTCTTTGTTTGCTTGTTCAGCATTGAGCGATGCGGTGGCGATCACGCCCAAAGCACCGTGATTTGAGACGGTGGCCGCGAAAGTCCCTTTGGTGATATGTGACATCGCTCCTTGAATGATGGGGTATTTGAGTTGCAGTATCTGATGGATCAACATAATAAGTCTCCTTAAAGGATATGGATGTTCATGATGGTTCATCCACATCTTGCTTCGATGTGGAAGCGATCATGCGAAATTTCTGGTATCTTCTATCAAGCAGTTGTTC
>CALFEZ010000229.1 GCA_937957895.1 uncultured Erysipelotrichaceae bacterium | reverse complement strand
TTGCGCTAATTCATCAAGATTAGGATCTAGCACAATAATAGAGAATATTTCGGCATCATCAACATACGTTCCACCATCTTCTGGATCACCATAGGCAGCAATAATATCAGTAATAGCATCAGCTTGATTATGATGTCCTGCATTGTTATACCGTAATCCATAATATCTATCGGCATTAATGAGTTCTCCATCTGGACCTTCCTGATAATACTGCATCTGAAGAACATTATAGAGGAAAGCAACACACTTTCTTCTATTATATATTTCCCACTGTATCATCCAAAGGTCACCACTACCACCATATTTTCTTTGCATGGCTTTAGCAGCTGATACTACTTCATCAAGCTGTTCTTCGAATAGTTGTCGATAGTGTTTTTGATCTTTCTGGTATGTCAAAAATGATTCACGCACCGCTTCAACAAGTTGATTGTCCTGCAGAAAATTATCCAACAGATGGATGTGATTCTTTTCCTGCAACAAAAACTGGGTATCATGCTGACTGTGAATATCGATTTCAGACTCCAAAATCTCCTTAAAAGCAGATAAAGGTACGATCCGCTGATTGATTTTGCAGATGTTTTTGTTGTCTTTGCTTATTTCGCGCGAAAAGACCATGACATCATCGGAATCGAATCCATAATTCTCGGCAATGGTTGCTGAAGCCGATCCTTTCTTAAACGAAAAAACTCCTTCAACGGTCGCTGAAGATCGTTCATTGGCAATGATTTGACTCGATGCCCGCTGACCCGATAGCAAAGCAATGGCATCGACCATCAAGCTTTTACCAGCTCCGGTCTCCCCGGTAAACACCGTCAGTCCTTTTTGAAAGTCAATGGTGATTTGATCGATCAGAACGAAATTTTTCACAGTAAGCTGTAATAGCACGTTGTCACCCTCTTATCGTGATAGATGGATAAAGTATTCCTGATTCCCTTGTTTTCCTTTTAGCCGACAAGGGATCACAGTTATACTTTCATACTTGAGTTGCTTGAAATACGCAACATACTCATTCAATACTTCTTCTACGATCGTCCGCTGTTTTACGATTCCCTTTTTGTTCAAGAATTCCTTGCCAACCTCAAACTGAGGTTTGAACAATAACAACATATCCCCTTTTTGATTTAACATGGGATGAATGCTTTCAAAAACATGTTTCAAACTTGTAAATGAGACATCAACGACGATGATATCAAAGTGAAGCTGTGAAACTTGTGCAAAATCTTTGATATTCATGTTCTCATATGTTGTGACAAATGGATGAGAACGCAGATCGGGGTGTAATTGATCAGACCCGACATCGACCGTAACGATCGAAGCAGCCTTATGTTGCAACAGACAATCAGTAAAACCACCAGTTGAAGCTCCCACATCCAAACACATTTTACCTTGAACATCAAGTCCTGTGTCGATCAATGCCTCATGAAGCTTATGCCCTCCTCTTGAAACAAATGATGTCTCAGATAATAACTTGATGTTATCCGTTGATTTGCACAGATGGCTCGGTTTATCGATGATAATGCCATTGACACTGATTCGCCCTTGTTTGATGCTGTCGATGGCCGCAGAGCGTGAAAGCAAAAACTTTGATACCACCACTTTATCAAGTCTTTTGGTTTCCACCGATGATCTCCAGGATCCTTTGGATCAGTGAATTCGTGTCGATTGCCAGATCTTTGCGCAATGAGGACATGGATCCATGTTGTACGAACACTTCGGGAAGCCCTACGCGTGTCAGTAACATGTCTTTTTTGTTTTCTATTGTCCATGATGCAATCAGAGAGTAAAGTCCTCCTGCCTTCATGTCTGGTTCGTAAACGATGATCGGAAGCCTTTTTAAAGCGATGGCTAAAAGCATTTTTTCATCCATCGGTTTGATAAAGCGTGCATTGACCACCATGACATGTAAATCGTTGTTTTTGCATCTTTTGGCAAGGTGGCCAACGATGTCACCATATGCGATAACGATCGCATCGATCATGGCAGGTTGGTGTTCGATCGTCCAACTTCCTATAGGCAACGCATGAAATTGATCAGTTTCCTGATATTGAACGAATCCCCGTGGGTATCTGATCGCAAAGGGTCTGTTGGATTCAAATGCTGTATAAAGCATATGCTGAGCTTCATCACCGTCTTTTGGTTGAGCGATGATCATATTGGGCAATGGAGTCAAAAGACCAATATCAAACACGCCATGATGTGTGTCGCCGTCTTCGCCGACAAGACCAGCACGATCGATACCGATAACTACTGGTGCATTTGTACGTGCAATGTCATGGTTGATTTGATCATATGCGCGTTGTAAAAAAGTGGAGTAGATAGAAATAAATGGTTTGAGATTGGCAGCAGCAAGACCCGCAGCCAATCCCATGGCGTGACCTTCTGCGATCCCACAATCAAAGCTTCGGTTAGGAAACAACGAGAAAAATTTCTCTAGTTTCGATCCCGTGAGCATCGCCGGAGTGATGGCAACGACATCCTTGTCCTTTTTTGCCAATCGTATGAGGATCTCACTGATGGCTTTGCTCCAGGAAATCATGTCTCCTTTGGTGTTATGTTCAAACAATCCGGTGTCAGGGTCAAACTGTCCGACACCATGCCACATACCGTTTTTGTCAAGTTCGCTGTGAGCATATCCCTTACCTTTTTTGGTGATCGTATGGATCACGATCGGACCATCGTGTTTTTTCGCTACCTCAAACACTTTGCTTAGCATTTTGATGTCATGTCCGTCGATCGGACCAATGTATTCCAATCCGAGTTCGGTGAAAATGGAAGAACGCAATACAACATCCTTTACGGAATCTCTCATGGCACTTAGTCCCTTCAAAACTCCGGTACCGACTTTGGTTGTCGACAAGAGTTCTTTGACGTCACTTTTGATGGTAGTATATGGTTTTGATGAACGCAGACGACTGAAACTGTGTGTGATCGCTCCAACATTTTCCGATATGGACATATCGTTGTCATTGAATATGATAATGATGTTCTTTTTTAGTGCCCCGATCTGGTTGAGAGCTTCATAAGCCATACCACCCGTAAGTGAACCATCCCCAATGATGGCTACCACATGATGGTCATGGTGATCGAGATCGCGTTTGATGGCAAAACCGAGTGCTGCTGATAGAGAGGTCGATGCATGTCCAGCTTCCCAAATGTCGTGGATACTTTCATCGCGCTTTAAAAAGCCACTAAGACCATCTTTTTGGCGAAGTGTCAAAAAGCGATCTGCGCGACCTGTTAGTATCTTATGGACATATCCTTGATGCCCCACATCAAAAATCAGTTTATCATTTGGTGAGTCAAAAGAACGATGTAGCGCTATCGTAAGTTCTACAATGCCAAGATTACTGGATAGATGTCCTCCGGTTTTGGAGACATTCTCAATCAAATACATGCGGATGTCGTCAGCTAGTTCTTTGCATTGTTTGATCGACATCGTTTTAAGTTGTTTTGGGTCATCGATAAATCGTGTCATAAGTGTCAGAAACCTCTATCTTGGATGCTCTTGATTAGTTCAACCGTAACCGGATGATCCTTAATCAAAGCCAACGATTCAAAAACATCACTGAATGCGTTGTTTTGTATGTAAGTTGCCCCTTCTTTCCCACTTAGACGTGACAATGTCTTTTTTTCGTTTTTTTCGTCACTTTTTGATTTTCCCAGTTCTTCTTGTGTTTTGGTCATTTCCAAAACATCGTCCTGAACCTGGAAAGCTATCCCCAAAGCTTGCCCGATGGTTCTATAGTTCTCGACCTTATCCCCTTGATTGGCCAAGATTGCCCCCATCGCCATGGCTGCCCCAAAGAGCATCCCCGTCTTCAATGCATACATCTTCAAAATATCATTGTTGCTGGTAAGATGATCAGGATCCATATCCAGTACTTGTCCATAGATCATTCCGCTGATTCCAGAAGCATGAGCAAGTTCCTTGATCAAAGCAACCTTGATGATATCATCATACTCACTTTGAGCCAAATGTTCAAATGCTTTTGTTAAAAGTCCGTCTCCGGCTAAAATTGCAATGGCTTCATTGAATTGAATATGATTGGCAGGTTGTCCCCGTCGCATGTCATCATCATCCATGGCAGGAAGATCATCATGGATCAATGAGTAAGTCTGGATCATTTCCAAAGCAACCGCGGCATCTTCTCCATATCGTGGATCGATGCCATGATCTTGCAACAATGCCATTAACAATCTGGCTCGAACATGTTTGCTTTTTGCCAGTATTGAATAAAGGATCGCTTCTTTTACGACGCAATCTGCATCTGACTTGAAGGCATTGAGAAAAAGATTCTCCATATTACTCACCATCATCTCCTGAATCAACACGAAGTTGCTGGACTTTTTGTGTGAAATGATCGAGTTGCCGTTCACAAAACTCGATTAGTCTAAGACCTTCTTCAAAAAGCTGTGTTGCCTCGTTAAGCTTGACCTCACCTTTTTCCAATGTGGATACGATCTGTTGGATACGTTCCAATGCTTCTTCAAATGTTATGTTTGTCATGCTCATGCTCCTTTTTGTTTTCAATGGTGCTGGTAATAACCCCGTCCTTAACTTTGGTGGTGATCGAATCGCCAATCGTGACATCGTTGATTGATTCGATGATTCGGTTTTGAAACATCGTGATGCTATATCCCCTTTGCAATGCGCTATCCAGCGACAACGATCCGTGATGCGCTCGCAGATTCTTCAGTGTTTCATTGTTTCGCTTCAACAGTTGATCCATGGCAAGATGAATCCGCTTTTTGTAGTTTTTGATCTTTTCTTGATCAAATGTTTTGACAAGGATAGCATGTTCCAATTTGCTTTTATACACGTATAGGTCATGGCGGGATTGAGCAGTTAAGCTCGAGGGATCCAGAAAAAAACGATGGTTCTTCACCAAACCAAGATCATGGGTCGCTTTTTGCAACAGTTTATCGATCATGGACATGAGAATATCTTGTGTCTTGGCTAAACCAAATCGTACATCCTGGATATTGGGTGTGGCAAGTTCAGCTGCTCCAGTGGGAGTTGGAGCCCGTTTATCGGTTACATAATCGACCAGTGTGATATCACTTTCATGACCGACACCACTGATGATCGGAGTGCTTAACAAAGCGATCGTTCGTATGATGCTTTCATCATTGAAACACCATAAATCTTCGATCGAACCACCGCCTCGAACAAGCAGGATGACATCCGCATTTGCTTTATCAGCAATAAGCAATGCATCTTTTATTTGCGCTATTGCTTCTTGTCCTTGCACGGCGGTATGGAAGAGATCGACTTCTGCATAAGGCCAACGACGTTGTAACGTGGACATGACATCGTGATAGGCTGCTGTTTTAATCGACGTAACCAATGCAATCCTGTGTGGATATTGAGGGATAGCTTTTTTCAAATGTAGGTCAAAAAGGCCTTCTTCTGCCAGTTTTTTTCTTGTTTTCTCAAGTTGGGCATAGAGATCTCCGATCCCTGCAAGTTGCATGTCGATAACATAGCATTGCACTGAACCGGATGCTTCATATACAGATATACGCCCGAAAACGATCACTTGATCTCCCTCTTTCAAAGAAGTGGAAATCCTTTTTGCAGCATTGGAAAACATGACACAAGACAATCGTGCTTTACTGTCTTTCAGAGTGAAATACCAATGTCCGCTAGAAGCGATCGTATAGTTTGAAAGCTCCCCGGACATGGCAACATGCTGAAGATAAACATCGTTTTCAACGGTCGATTTGATGATACGAACGACCTCTGAAACAGGTACGATTTTTTGACTCATAATTGATCCAATACAGCATTGATCATTTTATAGCTGTCTTCATCAGCGTATATTTTTGAGATTTCGATCGCTTCATTGATTATGATGGCCTTATCATCGACCTGATACACCATTTCACTGATGGCCATAAACAAAATAGCCCGCTCCATCAATCCGAGACGATCAAAAGTCCATCCCTTTTTAAGATG
>CALFEZ010000228.1 GCA_937957895.1 uncultured Erysipelotrichaceae bacterium | reverse complement strand
ATCAGTCGATCTCAACAACGATATGTCGATTCGTTGGAAACAACTACGATCATCAAAGATGATATCGTCTTATTTGCGCTTGCTACAGGGAAAGTCACATCGGCTAACGAGCAAAGAGTGAGTGTCAATGGAACTGTTTCCAGGTTGTTGGTTTCTCTGGGTGAAGAGGTTTCAAAAGATCAACGGATTGCAGAGTATCGCAATGCCATGGGACAAACATTGACATTGCGTGCTCCCATGACAGGTATCATCAGCAAACTGCCCAGCAACATCGACAACGAGTTAATTGTTTCTGATCCAAATGAACTTCAATTGATTGTCAATATTTCCGAAAGAGATGTGTATAAAATTCAGATCGATCAGGGGGCTTCCGTGTTTATAGAAGCGATCAATCAGACTTTTGAGGGATTGGTAGTTGAGATCGGTTCGATCGGCAATACTTCAATGGATTTTACGACTTATCCGGTCACGGTATCATTCGATCATAAGGAAGCACCGGTGTTTTTGGGGATGAGTGCAAGTGCAAGCATCGAGATCGATCGCAGAGAAGACATCCTGGTCGTTCCTTTTGAAGCAATCATATCGGAAGGTACGCAGCGATATGTCATCGATGCTGCATGGAAAGATGATCCCTCAGCATCTCAAAGGGACTACTATATTCCAGTAGTCACGGGTTTTGCGGATGTGTTCAATGTTGAAGTGATTGGTAATGGTCTAGAAGGCAAGAGCATCATCATTCTGCCAAAAACTGCCGGATTTCCATTTATGAGGCCACGATGATCTCCCTAAGAAACGTCACCAAAAAATACATCATGGGAGAAAACATCGTCATGGCACTTGCCGGGATCAACATCGAGATCTCTGAAGGAGAGTTCGTTGCGATCGTTGGTCCATCGGGAAGCGGCAAATCGACACTCATGAACATCATTGGATGTTTGGATGTTGTTTCCGGTGGGGAATATTCTCTCAATAACATTGAAATCAAAGATTATGATCCGGATGAGTTGGCAGACATCCGCAACAAACAGATCGGATTTGTTTTTCAGCAATTCAATCTATTGAACAACTTCAGTGCGATCGAAAATGTCATGATGCCCATGACATATGCAAGAGTCTCAAAAAAACAGCGAGAAGAAAAAGCCAAACAACTACTTGGCTTGGTCGGATTGGATGATCGCATGTATCATAAACCCACGGAGTTATCCGGCGGGCAACAGCAACGTGTTTCGATCGCCCGTGCCTTAGCAAATGATCCTTCGATCATATTGGCGGATGAACCGACCGGAGCATTGGACTCCAAAACGGGAAAAGATGTTTTGAATCAACTAAAAAGACTCAATGAAACCAATAAAACGGTCGTTGTCATTACTCATGATATCGAAATCGCATCCATGACAAACAGGATCATCACATTGAAAGATGGTCTGGTCGTGGATGATAACAAACAAGGAGGTAAAGCATGATCAAGGAGTATTTTGCGATTGCTTTTCGCTCCGTGTATGCCCACAAGATCAGAGCACTTTTGACCACACTTGGTGTGATCATCGGAGTGGCATCAGTGATTTTGCTGATGTCTTTGGGCAACAGCGCTCGCATGGAAGCCGCTGAGCAAATCCGTAACATCGGATCGAATCTTATCTTTGTCAGTGTGAGTGATCGTCAGGGAAACCTTCCCAATAATTGGCTTGATCAGATTTCTGAAGCCGCAAGTATCGAAGCATGGTCGCAACTGGTTTCAGCCAATGTCACTTATACGGTGGAAGGACAGACATCGAATGTTTCAATCAGCGGAGTCAATGAATATTACGCTGCCATCAACCGACTTGACATGACAGAGGGTCGGTTCATCTCAGAATTTGATATGCAGTTTGATACCCCAGTCGTCGTGTTAGGCGCAAAAATCCCAGATCTGCTATTTCCAAACCAGGAAGTCATCAACAATACACTGGTGGTCAAGGGTATGCCTTTTACGGTCGTTGGTGTTGCTGAAGAACGTGGTACGAACTTTGGAGGAGATAATGACATGATGATCTACATGCCGATCTCCTATGCCAGTCGATTGAGTGGTTTTCAAAGTCCCAACAAAACATTCTATCTTGCTTCTGAATCCGAAGAAGTGATCGATTTCACCCTTAATCGAGTTTTAACATATCTTGAATCGGTGATGCCGTCATCCAATCAGTATTTTGCCTTTTCACAGACCCAGATCCTTGGAGTGCTTGATACATTGATGGCATTGTTGACAACCTTGTTATCGGGGATCGCGTCGATCTCTCTGATCGTGGGTGGTATCGGGATCATGAATATCATGCTGGTCACAGTCAGAGAAAGAACAAAAGAAATCGGTATTCGAAAAGCTTTGGGAGCTCGTCAATCCCAGATCTTGTCCCAGTTTTTGATCGAAGCGATCATCATCACTTCCATGGGTGGATTGCTTGGATTGATCATCAGTTATATCGGAACGATCATCATTTCTTTGCTAACTGATTTCAACGTATTGCTGGGATTGGATGCTGTCGTGCTGTCGCTTGTCTTTTCGATCACGATCGGCATTGCCTTTGGTATTTATCCAGCCTATAAAGCAAGCAAGCTTGAACCGGTTGAAGCACTACGATTCGAATAAAAAAAACCTTGCCTGATATGGCAAGGTTTTTTAGTGATTAAGGATGATGTTGGCTGCTGAACGTTTCAATATGAGTATGATCAGAAAGGTACCCAACACGAGTACTGATCCAAAGACATAGGGAAGTATCACCAAGGAGATAGTTTGATTGATGACCAAGTATACCATCAAAGCTGAAAGACCCATTGCCGGGATCATTGTAAACAGGAAGTTCATGTTTTGCTTAACAGCAGCCTGTTCACTCTCCCATATCAGTTTGGGGCGCAAAACATCAATCAATATCGAGTAATAATTGATGAATGCAACTGCGATCAATGTCAGGATGACACTTGAGATCGTAAGTAGAACGGGGATTTTGATCATGTAGATGATCACGCCATATACCAAGACGATACCAAACATAGAATAGAAGATACCGCTGGCAACTTTAGCGTGAAGTTGGGTCATCATGTCCATTGGAATGATCTTCATAAAGTACAGACCGGCACCTTCTCGAGAGATGGCCGTGGAAGAAATCATATTGATGGATCCCATGACCAGACCTAGTGCCACTGCACTGGTCAACACCATAACACGCATGTTTGGATCAGAAAAGGAGATCAAAGACAAATATTCCATCACTGCTTCTCGCTGAGAAGGCACTGCGACAACAGAAGCACCCAATAATATCGGCACCAAAAACTGAACGGAAACACAGTTTAAAAAGTACACAGGTGTTCTTAGCAGCAGGTTTACTTCCTTAAGGAAATATCGATAAACCGCAGGCAATCCTTTGGATGAATCAGAAAGCTGTTTGGCAGTCAATACTTTTCTTCTTGAGGCTGTTTCATTGATCCCAATGACACCTCTGAAATACACAAACTCGGAAAGCAGCAAAAAAGCAGCCACAATCAGCATCGTCAATCCGATATAGATAGCTAATTTAAGCAAACTAAAAGTAAGCAATGCTTCCAATCCGTAAGGGTATGTCACAAAGATGAAACGGAAAATGTTGATCAATGAGTTGTTGCCGGAGATGATAAATTCGATCAATTGACATTGAGTTAGTTCTTCCATACCGCCCATGGCGAAG
>CALFEZ010000227.1 GCA_937957895.1 uncultured Erysipelotrichaceae bacterium | reverse complement strand
CATGTGACATATAAAGAGGCAATGACCATACTCAAAGCATGTGCGATAGCCATCAAGGAGGCACATCATGAACATTGAAGACATCCTACATAAAATTATCGATTCACAGAAGAAACCCGTAAAAATCAAAAAGATTAGGACCAAAGGGCATGTTCTTGCCATTGTCATCACATTGTTTATTTTCTTTTTGATCGATTATGTCATGCTTCCGCCATGGAATCTGCGAAGCCCTGCATTTCTTTTGTTGATTGCACTAATGATCTTTGTCTGGGCAACTCTTGATCAGATATTTACGCTTTCCATCAACAAGGTTGCAAAAAATGCATATGGAGTCAGCATCCTGATCGTGATCGCCGTCATGCTTTTGGGTATCCTGAGTTCTGAGATTCTCAATGCAGCACGATATCGCGATCAGATCACCATTCGAGAAGTAAAGTCATTCAGTGAGGATTTTGCGACGATCGAACTTAATCGAGTTCCGGTCGTCGACAAACAAACCGCCATCCAATTGGGAGAGAAACAGATTGGTACGGTTGCCGGTTTGGGTTCCCAGTTTTATGTGCATAATGATTTTAGTTTGATCAGCCGCAAAGATCAAATATACAGAGTATCCGCACTTGACTATCGTGACATCATCAAATGGTTCAACAATCGTAAAGAAGGTATCAAAAATTTTGTCGTCGTGAATATCACCAATCCCAATGATGTGCGTCTTGCCAGTTATCCAAACGGCATGCGATACACACCGGGTGCTTTCTTCAATGATCAATTGATGCGGCATGTCCGATTCAACCACAGAACGGCGATCATCGGTGGTTATTCACTTGAAGTCGATGATGATATGAACCCGTACTGGGTCGTCTCTGTCGTCAAACCTGAAATAGGATGGTTTGGTGGACTGAGTGCACAGGGAGCCATCATCGTCGATCCTAGCTCGGGAGATTCAGAGTACTATGATATCGAAGATCTGCCTGCATGGGTCGATCGTGTGCAACCATCTCACATCGCCTGGTCTCAGATCGACAATTGGGGATACTATGTCAATGGTTTCTTTAATACCCTTTTTAGTCAAAAAGACATGATCCAGACAACGGAAGGCTACAATTATGTTTCGATAGACGGACAAGTGTATGTGTATTCAGGCATGACATCTGTCGGAGCAGATCGTTCGATCGTCGGGTTTGCTTTGATCAATCTTCGAACAAAAGAAGCAACTTTTTATGAAGTTGGAGGAGCTGATGAATACTCCGCCATGAGTTCTGCTCAAGGGCAAGTGCAGCACCTCAATTATCAGGCAACTTTCCCGGTCTTGCTCAATGTAGGCGATGTAGCCACCTATTTTATTTCACTCAAAGACCAGGAAGGATTGGTCAAGATGTATTCGTTTGTTGCTGTGAGCAACTATGATGCTGTCGGAGTAGGGGATAACATTCAACAAGCACTGACAAACTACAGCAATCGATTAAGGGATTTCAACATCATCATCGATGAGCCATCGTTGATGGAAACGTTGACTGCAACGGTGGGCGAAGTGTTTACAGTCAATGAAGACGGAAACACCATCTACTACATCACCGTAAATGAAGACCCGCGTCTTTTTAGAGTCGTAGCGAAGGAACACATTGAATCGATCTTTACTACCCCGGATGATTTGATCGAGATCGGTTTTTATCAAACCGACTCATTGGTGGTGGATGTTATCATCTTTGATCATCTTGGTATCAATTATAATCCCTGATAGAAAGGCAACTCGTGGCTGTTCATCTTCTGACACATAGTTACTATTCACTGCTGCAATCAACGCTATCTGTTCATCAGCTCGTTGCTTCAGCTAAGCAAAAAGGGTTTAAGGCGATCGCATTGACCGATGTTTTTACCATGCATGGCATCATGCAGTTTCATGCAGCTTGTGAAAAACACGGTATCAAACCAATCATCGGAATCTATTTGGAGGTCAGTATCACTGATGAGACGATGAGCTTTGTGTTGTTAGCAAAAGATCTAAACGGTTATCGACAGTTATGCCGATTGTCTACCTTCGCTAACAGCACCACAAATGATTTGAGTTTGGAAATCCTTAAGGCCAATCATGATCATTGCATCATGATCGTTCTAAGTGAAGGGGGATGGCTGGAATCAGAGATGATCGCTTTTGATAAAGTGGCGTTGGAAAAAAAGGTTTCATATCTAAAAGAAAATTTCAACGACGTCTACATTGGTCTTTCGATGCAGGAATCGATCTACTGGAAAGAGAAAAATGAGTTTATCAAACCAATCATCCATCAACAAGATCTCGCTACGGTAGCTCTTAGTAAAGTATATTATGACACTCGTGATGATGATCGCACGCTTTTGACGCTGCAGGCGATCAAAACGCAAAAAAGTGTCCACGATCCCTCATTGATCTTAAAGCAACATCGTCATTTACTGAGTGTGGATGAAATGATCGATCTTTATGATATCGACGATCTTGAGACATCAGATAAAATCGCTGATATGATATCGTCATTCAAACTGGATAATCTGACAACTTTGCCACGTTATCAAACCGGAAACAATATTGACAACAAAGCGTATCTTAGACAGCTATGCTTGCTTGGTTTGCAAAAACGGTATGGTCATCTTTCGGATCATTCGACCTATCTTGATCGGCTTGAACAAGAGTTGGAAGTCATTTTGCG
>CALFEZ010000226.1 GCA_937957895.1 uncultured Erysipelotrichaceae bacterium | reverse complement strand
AATCCGACGGAAGTTGATCAGATGGCACTTCCGCCATGCCATACACTCATGCAGTTTTATGTCAGTCACGACAACACCCGACTTTCATTACAACTATACCAGCGCAGTGCGGATGTATTTTTGGGAGTACCCTTTAATATTGCTTCATATGCGCTTTTATTGACCATGATCGCAGACACATGCGGGTTAATACCCTATGAGTTTGTACATACATTTGGAGATGTTCACATTTACAAAGATCATATCGAACAAGTGCATCTTCAGAAGTCCAGAACCCCAAAAGCACTGCCCAGACTGATCATCAAAACATCACACGAATCGATTTTTGATTATGACATCGATGATTTTGAGTTGATCGGATATGACCCGCATCCACATATACCTGGAAAGGTGAGTGTGTGATGATCACATTGATCGCTGCCGTTAACAACAACATGCTATTGGGCAAAGAAGGTCGCATGCCTTGGCATATTCCGGAGGATCTTGCTTTTTTTAAAGAAAAAACGATCCACAAAACTGTTTTGATGGGTCGTCGCACATTTGATTCGATCCCCAAAATCCTTCAAGATCGCGACATTTATGTTTTGACTTCTTCAAATAAACTATCCAAATCAGCCAGCAATGTCACAATCATCCATCATGTGGAACCTTTGATCGAGCACTATACATCATCTGATGATGAGTTGATGGTGGCTGGAGGAGGGGTCGTTTATCGTTTGATGATGCCTTATGCTGACAAGATCTACCTAAGTGTGATCGATGACGATCAGCATGGTGATGTATACTTCCCATCCATTGCACTTGATGAGTTTGAAATCGTCCAAATCTTAGAAAAAAAGTGCTTTAAAATCTTTGAGTATCGGAGGATAAGATGAAACGTTTGATTGTCTTTTTGAAGATGCTATTCTACGCGATGCCGATCTATCTTTCGAGTCTTCATTCCATCAAAGCAACATATCATATCAGATATGAAGCTGCACGTTTGTGGACATTTATCTATCTTAAGGCCATGAAAGTCAAAATCAAGGTACATCATCGAAACTATCTTCCGCTAAAAGAGGGAGTACTGCTGATCGTCCAACAACAGACCAGCATCGATCAGGAGATCTGCATGTCTGTGTTTTCTTCGCCGTTCTTACCTTTTTTAAGCATAGAACGACGTCTGTTTATGATTTCTAAGGCATGGCAAAAAAGGTTGAATGCTACCTTGATGAACGATATAAACGAGTTGTCGATGATGGATGACATCAATATCGGATGTTTTATCGATCATATCGACAGTATTCCGGACGCACTGCTTCAAATGACG
>CALFEZ010000225.1 GCA_937957895.1 uncultured Erysipelotrichaceae bacterium | reverse complement strand
TGGCATTGGTGCCCACGGCAATGATGTGGACTTGATCAAGAGATTCTCTGATCGAAGTGATGATCTGTCGGCCTAGTTTACCGCCTTGACCATCGATCACCAAGACGGTTTTCTTATCTTTACGAGTCATGAGGTCCTCCAATAACGGATGGTGTTATCATTATTATGACATAATCGGATGCACGATGAAAGTTCAGCTTTGACAATTCATCTGCCACTTATAAACTTTGATGAAAATCAGAATAATACGAAAAGCACCCAAACAAACAACGACAGATGATGTCTGATCGAAACAGTTTGGCAACATGTTGTGTATCGCTGATCACCTCAACGACATCAATCGATTGATGCAAGTTATTGTAACGATTTGTCCCTATTTTCGAATGGTTTTACTCATAAAAAAAGCTTTTAAGAAAAGCGATCGATTTGCTTAGGATGGGAAGTTGGTTTGAATGATCATCGGGGTGCAGTTGGTTTTTTCTTTGCCTTGAGTGCCTTAAACCCGGCCACTATATCCATCAGTTCGTCTGTGATCTCGGTTTGTCTGGCTTGTTGATACTGGATCCTCAATTCACTCAATAGCTCCTCAATGTTTTTCTCTGCAGCCTGCATGGCCATCAGACGTGCCGCATTTTCCGCAGCCAAAGACCAGGCAAACGATTGATACAATATAATGAAGAAATATTGACGAAGCAAAGAGGAAAGCAATGTTTCTGCTTCGACACGGTATGTGGGAAGAGAGTTGGAGTCCCACTTTTTACCTTTTTTGCTGAGTTGATAAAGATCTACGGGTAGCAGGATCTTGGATGTAGGGTGATAGGATGCTTTGTGTGCAGGCTTGTTGAACATCAGCAAAACATGATCGGTTTGATGGCTTTCCTGATATGCTTCGATGCTTCTTAGCAGTGCCAATACGATCTCGGTGATTGCCAGCACCGAAGAAGGAAGCTCGAAATGTTCAGATACCGTTACATTTTCACCTAAAAGACGATGTTCTACTTGCTCTCCGATCGAAAAGAACACGGCATCTTCCGGTAGTGAAGAATCATTTTGATCCCAATGATCGACCAAGGAATAATGGACGATTTGTTCATTGAATCGACCTACAAGACTGTGATCGGAACCAAACACGATAATGAGTGTTTTATTGATTTCTTCTGGCTGTGAAGGTATTGCATGTTCGATGTCTTTTAACACGATCGATAGACCCATTTCTACTGTTTGAGTATAACTCTCCAACGATACGACTGCTTGTTCATATTGCAATACGCTGGTAGCAGCCAAAGATTTCATCGTTTTGACGATCGATCCCAGGTCCTGACCACTTTTGATCTTATGTTGAAGAGCTTCCAATGCATGACTCATGATCGTTCTCCATACGATGCAACAGCCTTTTTGGCTTGTTCGATGATCAGTTGCTGTTCTTGATCGGATAGAGCTTCTCCTTCGATGATTTTCATGCTGATTTCGGGGAGGTGATCTTTGATCGCCTGACTGACTGCATACTCGGCATCTTTCATGTCTCTTTCGTCGATCTCATCAAATACACCTGAGATCACAGCCAAAAGTACGGCGACCTGTCTGGCAACATCCATCGGTTCAAACTGAGGCTGAGTCAATACTTTTCTTACTTTCCGACCGCGATTGATGGTTTGCTTTGTTTTTTCATCCAACCGGGTACCAAAACGGGAAAACATCTCCAACTCCTCAAACTGTGCATAGGAAAGTCTCAAATCTCCCATGACTTTTCGATAGGCAGCCAACTGGGTTTTGCCACCTACACGTGATACGGATTTACCGACATCGATGGCCGGAAGCTGGTTTTTTTGAAACAGATCGGGTGATAGATAGATCTGTCCATCCGTGATGGAGATCAGATTGGTTACGATGTAAGCTGAGATGTTTTGGGCCTGGGTTTCAATGATGGGAAGGGAAGTCAACGAACCACCGCCAAACTCCGGTTTGAGATGAGTGGAACGCTCAAGTAGTCGGGAATGGATGTAAAAGATATCACCCGGATACGCTTCACGTCCGGGAGGGCGTTCAAGTAACAAAGACAGTTCTCGGTATGCTCTTGCATGTGATGTCAGATCATCGTATACGATCAGGACATCCTTGCCTTTTTCCATGAAGTATTCAGCAATGCTGGTCGCTGCATAGGGAGCGATGTATCGTAGACCGGGAGGGTCTTCATCAGAAGCGACGACCAGGATACAATAGGACATGGCTTGGTGTTTTTGAAGTTGGGATACGATCTTGGCGATGGCTGATTTTTGTTGACCGATCGCACAGTATACACAGATGACATCACCGTCTTTTTGGTTGATGATGGTATCAAGGGCAATGGCTGTTTTGCCGGTCTGGCGATCACCGACGATCAGCTCTCTTTGCCCTCTGCCGATCGGAATCAAGGCGTCGATCACTTTGATGCCGGTTTGCATCGGTTGTGTGACCGGAGATCGCTGCATGATCGTCGGAGCTGGTCGTTCCACGGGATATCGCAGCAATGTTTGTATCGGTCCTAATTGATCCAATGGGGTTGCGGAAGCATCGATGATCCTTCCAAGCAGGGAGTCCCCCACAGGGATGTCGACCACCCGATGAGTACGGATGACTTTCGATCCGGTGGTGATGTTTTCCGAGGATCCAAGCATGATGATTCCCACTTCACTCACATCCAGATTGAACACCAATCCCAAAGATCCATTTTCAAAAACTACGATCTCATCAGCTTTGACTGAATGCAATCCCGATACGGTAGCAACCCCATAGCTGATGGCCATGACATGTCCGATTTCATCGATCATCAGATCGGTATCTTGTGATATATCGAGTTTGTTGAATGCATGTTGGACATCTTTGATAAGTTGTTGCATGGCATTGCTTGTTGCACCATCATGCTTCATGATCGTTACTCCTTTGCAAGGACTGATGAAGGTGATTTACGATCTGTTTTTCGACAGCATCAAGATAATGTTCGATGTTGAACATGACCTGATATCCTTCCACTTCAAGAGC
>CALFEZ010000224.1 GCA_937957895.1 uncultured Erysipelotrichaceae bacterium | reverse complement strand
CCTCACGACATTGCGATGCTGTCTTTAATACCCAATCGCGATCCTCAGCATACAAGTTCTCTGAAAAGGAACTGAAAGCATTGGGGAGTTCTTCATCCTCATAACCAATTAGTTTCTTAAGTCGCTTCGATAGAAATACTTTATCTTCACGTATGTCCCAATCCCAGATGCCTTGCTGCGAACCCTCGATCGCCAGTTCAAATCGTTCTTTTTGATAAATCAGTTCATGCTCCATTTGTTTGTGTTCAGTCACATCTCTGGCAGCAGCATAGATCAGATTGTTATCACCCAAAGAAGCTCGCCATTCGATCACTCGGTACGTGCCGTCATGTTTACGATAACGATTGGTAAATCCAAAGAGTTCTTCTTTGTTTTTGAGATGTTCGATCTGAAGCAGTGTCGATTCCACATCATCAGGATGCACAAAATCCACGATCGGTTGATGGATCATTTCCGAAAGTGCATACCCCAATGTTTTGGTCCAGATCTCATTAAGACGAACAAACCTACCTTGAAGGTCGACGATACTCAGCAAATCAAGGTTGACGGTAAGAAACTTTTCAAGGGTTTGCGTTTGATGATCCAAAGCGTCTTTGATCTTTTTTTCTTCCGTGATATCGACGATACTGGATATAAATCGTCCACGATCATTGATGATAAGGTATTTCTGCTGTGCCATAAACCACCGATCATCCAATGGAAGCGGTGACTTGAACGTGATCTCGATGGTTTGATCCAATGATCGTGCTTGTTTGAACGAATCGAGAAACAACTTTGCCAAAGCTGATGGGAAATACTCTGTCAATGGATGGCCAACAAGATGCTGTCGTGGTATAAAAAGCTTTTTATCGTCGGAAGTGTATACATTCAAAAAAACAAAATCGTCATCCAATTCCAACACGATGTCTTTCAATGCCTGGAGCACGATTTCTTTTTCTGCTGCTTTGAGAGTCTGGACTGTGACATCGATGATCTGGAAAAAGAAATATTTCCGATCGATCGGTTTGACATGGATTTGGTAATGTCGGTTGAGTCTGATGGAATAATACAGAGTATCGATCTCTTGTTGTTTTTGAAGTGCTTCCTCACAAAAAGTCAACCATTGTTCAAACCTGGGAAGCGTACGCTTGGTTGCTTCACTAAAAAGCATCCCTCTTTCTAGCGGACGATCCAACGAGGTCAATACCACATAACTATCATTAAAATCAAGCAAGCGAAAATCGATGCTTTGACCATTATCATCAAACACCATTTCACAGTAAGCAATGGCATTGGGTATCATGTGAAACAAGGTCAATGGATCTGGATTTGTCACGGCTTCTCCTTTGGTCGTACCGATTCCATTATACAAACACGCACTATATGTGACAACCTAAATTTTTCACCTTCCTGACGGACGATCTTATGGTCTGTTTCTCCAGTTGGCCAAAAGTCTCAAAGCATCCTCATCTTCAAGGGGTTGGCTAAAGAGGTATCCCTGGATCATGTCACATTGATGATCCACGAGATATTTGGGTTGATCGGGATGATCGACTCCCTCGGCGATGACTTGCAGACCCACTTTGTGTGCCATGGAGATGATGTCTTGCACGATGCTGTCTTTTTGATCGTTCGAGTTGATCTTATCAATAAACGACTTATCGATCTTCAGCACATCGATATTGAGCATATCCAGTCTACTAAAGGACGAGGAGCCGACTCCAAAATCGTCCAATGCAATTTTGATGCGGTATGCCTGCAGTTGTTTGAGTTTTCGATTGACAAACTTGAAATCAGAAAGGATGATCGATTCGGTGATTTCAAGGGTGATCAGTGAAGGATCGATGTTGTTTCTTAGCAGTGTATCAAAAAGATCTTTGACGAAATTCTCACGCAGTAATTCGATGGCAGAGATGTTGATCGAGATCCTGATCCCGTCATGACCGTTGTCTTGCATCATGCTGATAAATCGACACGCATCTTGCAGGATATGAAGACCAAGTGGAACGATCAGTTGATTACGTTCGGCAGTATCGATAAATTCGATGGGTGAGATATTTCCAAGTTCATCCATATGCAATCGAGCCAAAGCCTCGAAGCCTACGATCGTATGATCTTTAAGATGGACGATCGGCTGAAAATGACAACGCAATGATCGTGAACCGGGATTTGAGAGTTCTTGCTTGAGCTGTTGCAGTATCTTGTTTTCGCGAGTGATGGCTTGATCCATGCTTTCATCAAAGAACATGAAGTTTTGCATGCTTGTTTTATCAAGCTGTGATACAGCAAAAGAAGCATCTTTGAGCAATTGATCCAAACTCATGTAACGATCATCGATCGTGACCACTCCCATCTGTATCAACAAATGCTGGTATGTCCCATTGATCAAAAAAGGATCGCTAAAAAGATCATTGATGATCCTGACTTTGTCCATCAACACTTCATTTGACTTTTCTTGTTCGAAATAAACCACAAAACGATCGGCAGTAAAGCGATACACATCTCCATCGAGTTTAACATTCAAAAGACGTTTGCCGATTTCTCTTAAGATAGCATCCCCGGCTTCAAACCCAAAGGATTGATTGATGAACTTGAAGTTGCTGCAGTTGATCAGGATCAGCGAACCTGTATGTTCTGATTTTTCAAATGACTCATCTTTGAGTACCTCTTTAAGATACGTTCGATTGTTCAATCCCGTGACCGGGTCTTGATATGCAAGCCTGAGCAGATTATCCTCGCTTTTCATTTTGAGTGTGATCAAATACACCAAGATCAAATAGACGATCGCCGAAGGGATCGCTGCGATCAAAAAAACTAAAAGGATGATCGCATGAGTCTGCTGCATGGAATAGCGAAGTGCCAAAACTCCTTGATTCGTATCATCATTTGATACATTAATAAAAGTTTCATACAATGTTCGACCTTCAACTCGCATGATATGGCCATACTGAACATTATCACTGATGCGATCCATAACGAATGCATCCGGAAAAGTGATGTTTGTCGTGGTGTTTGAAGATGTGATGATCTGTTCTTGTG
>CALFEZ010000223.1 GCA_937957895.1 uncultured Erysipelotrichaceae bacterium | reverse complement strand
GCAAGAGCACCGGAAATCAAAACACCGGATAGACGTAGCCTTCTGACTTTGACACCGGCAGCATCTGCTGCCTGTGGATGTTCACCGCAAGCGCGCAAGCGCAAACCAAATCGAGTCATCAGCAAGGCAAAAGTAGCGATGAGCAAAATGGCAAAACCAAGATATGTTGTGATATATGCATTTGTAAAGAACATCGGACCAATGACCGGTATCTGTGATAAAAACGGCACTGCCGGGATACGATATTGATTGATGAATGTGACTTGTTGAAAGCCAAAGATCATGCGTGGGGTAAAAACCGCAAATGCATAAGCAAACATGTTCAACGCAGTTCCACTGATAACCTGATTGGCATTATGATACACAGACGCATAAGCGTGAAAGAATGCCAAAATCATTCCAGATACAGCTGCGATCACAAGGCAAATCAATAGCAATGTTTGTCCCGTGATCCGATCTTGCATTTGATTCATAAAGAACAAACTGACAAAAGCACCAGTGACCATGATACCATCCAACGCAATATTGATGACGCCGCTTCGTTCGGAAAACATCCCTCCCAATGCAACGACCAATAGTGGGATCGAATAAAACATCGTTTGTTGGGTCAGGAAATAGAGTGTGTTCATCGGCTTTCTCCTTTCAGTTTACGGTAGAGTTTATCAAAGAGTCCTCTAAATGCAAGACTGAATGCACTGAAATAGATGATGACTGCTACCATCATATTGATCACTTCAGGTACGAAATCAAATCGTTGCATATAGAATCCACCGATTGTAAGGTGTGCAATGAACATTCCACTGAAGATGATGCCAAGAGGATGGCTAGACGCCAACAAAGCTACAGGGATCCCATTGAATCCTTCGGTCGGGATCTTGTCCAACACCTCGATATGAACTCCAGTACCAGCCAAATATACCAATCCTCCGGCAAGACCCGCAAGTGCACCTGCGATCATCATCGACAAAACGATGTTACGCTTTTCACTGATCCCGGCATACTTAGCTGCATGGCGATTGAAGCCAACAGCTTTCAATTGATAGCCAAAAGTGGTTTTTTCCAAAATGATATAAATGACGATGGCAACCGCGATGGCGATAAAGATACCTCCTCCGGCACCTGATCCGGGGAGGAGTTTATCAAGACCCGCTCGTGGGATTACCGTTTGAGGTGTAAGTGATTGATTTCGTAAGCTGTCATACACATTTTGTACGACAAGATAGTTGACCAAGAACACACCGATATAGTTGAGCATGATCGAAGCAATGACTTCATTGACATTGCGAAATGCCTTGAGAAACCCAACGATCGCGCCCCATAAGCTACCCGCTATCAAAGCACCGATCAAAGCAACGATCCAGATGGATGATACTGGTAAAAATGTCCACTTGATACCGATATATATGGCTGCAAATGCTCCGACGATGAATTGGCCGCTAGCTCCGATGTTAAACAGACCAGTCTTGAATGCAAAACCAACCGAGAGCCCTGTGAGAATGATGGGGGTGGCTTTGTTAAGCACACTTCCAAGACTCCGTGGCATTGCATTGAATGAACCTTGCAATACTGTTATAAATCCTCGATATGCATCGCTGGGATTGGATAGCAGTAATATCACGTAGCCGATCAAAAGGCCGAAGAAAATGGCAATTAGCGAAGATAATATCGTTTTGAGTGCATCACTTTGCAGGATTTTAGCCATCGACTTTTACCTCTTCTCTTTTTGAGCCTGACATATACAATCCAAGTTCTCTTTGGGTGATCGTTTTGGGATACACTTCTCCCACAAACTCACCTTCATACATGACAAGGATGCGATCACTTACCTCAAGCACTTCACTTAGTTCCAGTGAGATCAATAACACGGCTTTGCCCATGTCTCTTTGAGCGATCAATTGCTTGTGGATGTATTCTATCGCTCCCACATCCAGTCCTCGAGTCGGTGTAACTGCTATGATCAGATTCGGATCACGTTCAATTTCACGAGCAACGATCGCTTTTTGCTGATTTCCTCCTGACATGCTTCGTGCCATCGTTTTTGCTTTTCGCCCGGCACGGATATCGTATTGTTCTATGAGTTTATTGGCATAGGTAAGTCTTTCTTTGAACTTGATGAATCCAAACTTTTGAAACTGAGGCTTGTCAAATGATTGCAGGATCAAGTTCTCTCCCAGATCAAACTCCAAAACCAACCCATGTTTATGACGATCTTCAGGGATGTGCCCCAATCCCTTTTCATATCGCTCATGTATCGATTTATGAGTAACGTCCGTATTATTCAAAATGATCGTTCCGGAAGTGAATGGTGTGAGTCCTGTAATGGCATACACTAATTCCGACTGACCATTCCCCTCGATCCCTGCCAAGCATAAGATCTCACCTGCTTTGACATCAAAACTTACATCATGAACCGATGGTTTTCCTCCGTGTTTGCTTGGTACTGTCAAGTTGCGAACAGACAACACGGTGTCTTTGATGACAGGTTCTTCTTTGTGGATCGTAAAATCGATTTTGCGACCAACCATCATCTCTGACATCTCTTCTTTGGTCGTTTCCTCCACGTTTTTGGTGTCGATGTATTTGCCCTGTCTCAACACCGTAACGCGATCCGCAACAGCTTTGATCTCATTGAGTTTATGAGTGATAAACACGATCGACTTACCCTCTTTGATCAGTTGCTTCATGATTTTCATCAGCTCATCGATCTCTTGAGGCGTCAATACTGCAGTTGGTTCATCGAAAATGAGTATGTCATTTTGACGATAAAGCATCTTCAAAATTTCAACACGTTGCTGCTGGCCAACGCTGATGTCATAGATGAATGCATCAGGATCGATTCTGAGATTGTACTTTTCAGACAATTCCATAACCTTTTTTCGAGCCTTTGCCAAGATCAACCTACCTTTATCAGTATCTTCGACGCCCAATACAATATTTTCAAGCACTGTAAATGGTTGTACGAGTTTGAAGTGTTGGTGCACCATTCCAATGCCTAACGCATTTGCATCGTTTGGACTATGGATAGCCACTTCTTTTCCTCGAATCTTGATGGTTCCTGATTCTGGTTTGTAAAGACCAAAAAGAACACTCATCAGGGTCGATTTGCCAGCACCGTTTTCTCCAAGCAAGGCATGGATCTCACCCTTTTTTACTTTGAGTGAGACACGGTCATTGGCAATCACTCCCGGAAATTCCTTCGTGATGTCAAGCATTTCAATTACATATTCCATGTATATCTCTCCACCTTTTATTAACGACATTATACATTAAAACGCTTTCAAGTTGTATAAATCCATAAAAAAAAGACCGGGTTTGAACCCAGTCTTGATCATGTTACTGAACTACCGAAAGTGTAACAAACTCAACAGGGATTTCGCTGGCACTGGTGATGTCTTGATCGCCCAAGATACCACTGCGAACACCGTCAACATCGTCAACAAATTTTTCAAAGAATGCTTCATATTCTGCTCTTGAGAAGTTTTGCAGACGCGAGAAATCTTCAGACAGATAAACACCATTTACAGCAGCATCCAACACTTCACTGACACCACCTTTGAAGGTGCCATTGTAGAAATCAGATAGCGAGTTGTAAACAGACCCGGTCAAGTCTTTCATAGCTGAAACAATGACAGTCGGTGATTCGTCTTTTTGATCAACGTCAACACCGATGACTTTACCACTTGCTGCTTCTGCAGCAGCCATGACGGAGTTACCTGCTCCTCCAGCTGCAACGAAGATGACCTCGATGCCTTGAGTGAACCAGGAAGCAGCACGCGTTTGGTGTGCAGCAGATGGTTCAAAGTCGCCAAGATATGTGTATTGAAGTGTTACTTCAACACCAAGTTCTGCAGCTGCAAACTCAGCTCCTTGGACAAATCCGTATCCGAAACGAACAACAGCAGGAACAGCCATACCACCCATAAATCCAAGACTGGTGAATCCTTCTTGGACTGCGGTATAACCAGCTAAGAATCCAACTTCTTCTTCAGCATAGAAAATTGAATGAACATTGTCTTCGATCCTGAAATCAGGTCCGGCTGCCCAGTTTCCATCATTTGGGAAACCGTCAAGCAAAATAAACTTCACATCCGGGAACATGTCTTGCGCTTGATAAATTGCAGGCTCAAACAAGAACCCTGGGGTAACGATGACTTTAGCACCTTCGCTTACAGCCAACTCAATGGATGCGACATACTCTTCAGTTGTTTTGTCCACAGGTTGATAATACTTGTAAGTGATGTTATGTTCCTCGGCATATTTTTTTACGCCTTCCCAAGCACCTTGGTTAAAGGATTTATCATCGATCGTTCCAACATCGGTGATCAATGCGATCTCATATGTACGATCACCGTTGCCTGGAGAACATGCGCTGATGGCGATGGCCATCAATGCCACAATCAAAATTAAAATCTTCTTCATGGTTTTTTCCCTCCATAGCAGTTCTATCTGCTACTCACTATTCTATATGAAACCATCGCAATAATCAAATGAAAACGCTTTGATTTCGTTAACTGATTGATTTTCCGATACCAAGAAAATATCGACTTACAACTCTCGCAAGCAATAAAAGCACAGTGAAGATCATGATCCATTTAACCAAGGTTGAAGCGCTAGCGATCCAACATATGATTGTGATATCACGATCAAACTGCCAAAAGTATAATGCAAGTGAAGCGTTTTCCACCATGTCTGCCATAAAAGCTGCCAACACACATGCTATCTCGTATCGGCGAGGTTTTCCATGAGAAAAAAACATGAAACTCAGCGTGAAAAACAGGCTGTAAATGATAGGAAAAATCAAATCCAAAGTCAACTTGGATAAAATGTATGTCTCTCTGCCTTCACTTCCATAAGCAACACCAATGATCCTGACTTGATCAGGATGATAAAACAGTTTTGTGTCAAGGATACCCATTTCTGTCAAAGATTTAAAATATGCAAGGTCATTTGGCATGATGATGAGCAAAAACACAAACACAAAAAAACCCATGATCCATGTCAAGATCATGAGTATTTTCCGATTGTTCTTAATCTTCGATACTTCCATACACTTCTCGTGGCTTCGAACCACTGGCCGGTCCTATGACACCTTCTGCTTCCATGGCGTCCATCATGCGTGCCGCACGATTGTAACCTAGTGAAAAACGACGTTGGATCATCGAAGTAGATGCCTTTCTTGATGAAATCACGAATCTCTTTACTTCCTCATACAATGGGTCATCGATGGCTTGCAGAAAACCATCGTTGTCTTCAACACCTTCCAGACTGATAAAGGCATCATCATAATGTGGTTTCCCCTGTCCTTTGGCAGCCTGAGAAACACGATACACTTCATCATCCGAAACAAACACACCTTGGATACGTGTTGGACTTGGCTCACCGATCGGAACATAGAGCATGTCTCCATATCCCAATAATCGCTCAGCCCCACCATAATCAAGGATGGTGCGAGAATCGACGTTACTGGTCACTGCAAAGGCAATTCTCGATGGGATGTTGGCTTTGATGATACCTGTGATAACGTCTGTGCTTGGACGTTGAGTTGCCACGATCAAATGAATCCCGGCAGCCCTTGCTAACTGAGTGATTCGCTGTATGGATGCTTCCACTTCTTTTCCGGCCACTACCATCAGATCAGCCAACTCATCGATGATCACCACGATAGCTGGCATGATTGCCAAATGTTCTTGAGGATATGCCAAAACTTTCTCGTTGTAAGCTGTAATGTTTCGCACCCCTACTTTGGCAAAGATATCGTATCGGTTTTCCATCATCGAGACGATCGTTTTGAGTGCTTTGGCTGCATGACTTGCATCTGATATGACTGGTCCGATCAAATGCGGGAGATCGTGGTAATTAGTGAACTCTACCTTCTTGGGATCGATCAGCAACAGTTTTACTTCCGATGGGGATGTTCGTAGCAAAAGCGTCGTTACAATCGCATTGACACATACACTTTTACCACTTCCAGTTGCTCCGGCACTCAAAAGATGAGGCATTTTATCAAGTTCACCAAAAATGGTTCTACCCATAAGGTCCTTCCCTAATATAAAGAGAAGTTTTTTGTCCAGTTTGTCTTGTGGGATATTTTGGATCAGTTCATACAGACGGACCGGTGTCATTTCCACATTAGGAATCTCAACTCCAACAGCATTTCTTCCCGGAATCGGTGCTTCGATCCGAATATCCTTGGCTTGCAGTTCCATTTTGATGTTGTCGGAAAGACTGGCGATTTTGGATATTTTCACATTTGAATCAGGTCGTACTTCAAACTTGGTAACGGAAGGTCCGATATGGAATGTAATCAGCTCAGCATGGATCTGAAACTCTTCAAGTAACTCGATCAGTTTTTTTCCTTTTTGCTGTGCGACTATTTGATTGGTGTTGCTTCCTTTTTTCTGTTTGAAAGCATCCAAAAGATTAATCGATGGCAGCACATAGGGTGAGATCGAGTCGATGGTTGCTGCTGAAGTTGTCTTCTGTTCTGCAACCACGCCTGAAGCATGAGATACCGTTTGTTTATGAGTGATGGACTCACTGTCGATGAACACTGTTTTTTTCTGCTGACTTTTTGCGATCGCCTCATCCATAGTTTTGGCAACCGGGATATCCATCTCGACTGATTTGGATTTGGTTTTTGACTTTTTTGCAAATGTCGGCCATTTGATCTTAAAACTTGGAAAAACAAGCGGACCAAAAAGAAGATAGAATGTTACGATCGTGATCGTGATCAATACGATCCAGGTTCCCTCACGAGCAACCAGCCCAGAGATCACGCCATAAAGCATAGCACCCAGTAATCCACCCTCCGCTGGTGAAGTTTGATTGAACACGAGGATGATCCTTCCGAAATAAGCTCCTAAATATCGAAAACCCACTTCGTCGGTCACACTGGATAATGCAATGTAAAGATAGATAGCCAATAGAGCCATCAATGATCCGAACATCAGTTTACCTTCGATCTTCGGCAACTTGCGTTTGATGATGATATAAAACGATGCAAAAACAATGATCAGATAGACAAAGATTGGATACATGCCAAAAAACACCAATGCCAAACGGTGTAAGAAAATGCCCAAAATTCCATAGCGGAAATAGGCGATGATAACGATCATGAT
>CALFEZ010000222.1 GCA_937957895.1 uncultured Erysipelotrichaceae bacterium | reverse complement strand
GGGTGCATTGCTGGTGTATACCTTTGAGTCCGGCATGATTCGACAGCCCATGATACGATCGCAGTTTATACGCATCCTTTTGATCAATTTGATGATCAGTTTGCTGCCCGGGGTCAGTCTGTTGGGCCATTTGGGTGGTTTTGTGGCAGGGGTGCTGTTGGCTATCGTCTTCTCATCAAGCAACAAATGGGCAGCCATTCGCACTCACAGCAAAATGGCATTTGCCGTATTGTTTGGTGCGATGATCGTCTTGAGTGTACTTGATGACAACGTACAACCTACCTATCTATTGACCGATCAGCGTGTGATCGAGTATGCTCGTGATTTGAACCTGGATTGGTATGCTGATACTGTCGAAGAGAGTTTGATACGATTTTACGGAGGACGTTGATATGAAACGTATGGGTGTATTGTCATGGGATGATTATTTTATGGGATTGGCACATTTATCTGCGATGCGATCGAAAGACCCATCGACACAAGTCGGTGCGGTGATCGTCAATCCTGAGAAAAAAGTGGTCGGGATCGGATACAACGGTTTTCCGACCGGATTGAGCGATGATGATTTTCCATGGCAACCCAGTGAAAAACTGGATGAATCCAAATATGGTTATGTCGTTCACGCTGAACTCAACGCCATTCTCAATGCGACCCAAAAACTTCATGACTGCACGATCTATGTTTCACTGTTTCCATGCAATGAATGCGCGAAAGCCATCATCCAAAGCGGGATCAAACGCTTGGTATATGAAGATGACAAATATGCTGATACCGAAGCTGTGCGAGCATCCAAAAAGATGCTGCATGCCGCAAATGTTGCGATGGTCCAATTGGATCATCGTCTGAAAGTAGAAGTGAATATCACAAAAAGCCAGTGAAGTTATTCACTGGCTTTGATTTTTTCCATGACTTTCTGCGTGTTTTTAAAATGCATTTTTGCTACCTTGTCCAACATCGGCCACCCATATTTGCGGACGATCTCAACAGCAGTATCATCCACAAGTTCACCGGCACCTTTTGGTAGCGACATGTCGAGTTGTTTTTCCAGTTGTTTGAAAGCTTCGATAAACGATGCTCTGGCCAAGATCGCGCCAATGGCCACACCGAGGTATTTGCTTTCAGCCTTGGTTTGAAAGACGATGTTTTCTATGATTTCTTGCTCGTTTTGGATGTAACGATAATAGTGTGATTTGGGTGTAAACTGATCGATGATGATCGCGGGATGCGAGTCGATCTTCTTAAGCAGATGGATGATCGCTTGGTTGTGAAGCTTGGCTTTGATTGCATTGAGA
Source organism: uncultured Erysipelotrichaceae bacterium (assembly GCA_937957895.1). GTDB lineage: Bacteria > Bacillota_I > Bacilli_A > Erysipelotrichales > Erysipelotrichaceae > UBA6182. The sequence goes on along the minus strand of CALFEZ010000222.1, from coordinate 5,820 downwards.
TTGGTTGTTTCGTGAATGAGATTGTATTGTCGATTAGGGAGTACCAAAAGACTGTGTTTGATGTTTTTTCGCAATGGATCGGCAAGATCCAGTACTTGTTGATCATTTAAAAGCTTGCTGTCTTTGATCGCAAGCGACTGGATCAGATCAGTATGTGAATGATCGACATAAGCAGCACACACGCAAACCGGTCCAAAGTAATCTCCGGTACCAACTTCATCTGATCCTATATGAGGCTCAAAAGCGATGGGTTGATAACCCAAAAGCGTAGCCATCTCTTGAGCCAAGGGACCTTGAAACACGATCTTGTTTGAACTGTAGATACTGATCGTACAACCATCGATCTGGATCAATGCATCAATGTAAGGGTTTTGGGTAGGTTTGATTGACTTTGAGTAAGTTGTTTTAAGTTTTTCGATCTGCAATGGAGTGGCAGTCAATGATACCGTGAGATTGTTTTTCATATGCCGATATTGTAGCATATAATTGCACAACTCTACGAGATAACGTATGATAGAAATGGTGATAAAAATGAGGATAACAGATACATATATTGCTTTGATCAACCCTTTGTTGATCGTCATTTTGCTGGTATTGATCTATATAGGTTACAAAAAAGGCTTGTTGCTCCAGCTATTTAGTTTCTTAAGTCTGATCGTCAAGATCGCTGTTGCATGGATGTTCGCTCCAATTTTGGCACGAGTGCTCATGTTCTTTGAGCCTGATCTTGGTTTGCTTGAAAACAGTGCCCTTGATCAGCTGATCACTCACAACATCAATACTGCCATATGGTTTATCGTGTTGTATCTGGGACTTACGTTGCTCTTTTTGTTTCTAAGACCGGTGATCAAAGGAGCAGGCAAACTACCGATCCTCAAACCCATCAATCAGTTGGCAGGCATGCTTTTTGGAGCCATCAAATTTTATGTTTACATGATCGTTGCCATTTTTCTGTTACAGACTCCGCTTGTCAACAATGGTCATGAAGTGATCGTACAAACATGGCTTGACAACATCAATCGCTCAGCACCGATCGTCTTTGAAAGATTGAGTGAATGGGCAGCTTCCACTCCGGCCATCAGTAATCTGCTTGCCGGTGAGATCCTCAGCGATGAAGATGTCGAGGCAATCGAACAATGGTTGATCTCACAAGAGATCGATGCTGCCACGATACAGGACATATTGGAGAGATTACCAAAAAATGATGAATAAGTGGCATAAAGCATTGGAATATGATGAAATCATTGCACAGATCAGCGGATACTGTGCTTTTTCACTAAGTAAAGCGAAGATCGAAGCATTGACACCTGCTTTTAGCAAAATCATCATTCAGCGTGAGAATGCAAAAACCAATGACGCGATCAACTACATTTTATCAGGGAAAGATGTTTCGCTTTCGGGAGTCAGCGATGTACGCGATGCGATCATCAAAGCTTCCAAAGGAGGGATCAACAGCATTCAAGAAATGGTGCTGATCAATCGTACCAATCATGTGACAGCAAGGCTGATCAAAAGCAAAAGGGATGTCGATGCTTTTTATGTGTTTGATTACATTGAAAGTCTGGCTGTCTCGCAATCATTGATCGATCGGATCGATCGCTCCTTCAGTCCTTCTTATGAAATCTTGGAATCAGCATCCAAGACCTATGCGGATTTAAAGAAGCAACAACGTGAACACGATAAAACGATGAACGCACAAGTGCAGTCATTCATTCAGAAAAACATGATGCAGTTAAGTGAGCCGATCGCAACCACGCGCCATGACAGAGTTGTCGTATTGGCCAAAGCTGCTGATAAGAACAAATTCAAAGGCATCCTGCATGGGGAATCAGCTTCAGGACAGAGCGCTTATATCGAACCGCCTTTTTTGATAGAGCTTAACAACAAAAAAGAACAGATCGCCAGTCAGATCGAAGCGGAGATCGAGCGCATCTGCATCGAGATCTCAGCACTGATCCAACAAGATGCCATCCAGCTATTAGCAAACATCGAGACATTGGCAGAGTTGGATGCTTTGTTTGCCAAAGCCCATTGGGGTCTTGCTCGAAATGGTCATGTTGCCAAGGTGGATCAGGGACTTCCATTTGTCATCGAACATGCCCGTCATCCATTGATCGATCCTGATCGTGTTGTTGCCAACACATATGAGCTTGTCGCTCCCAATCGTATCCTGCTGATCACCGGACCCAATACCGGAGGTAAGACGGTCAGCGTAAAAATCATTGGATTATTCACTTTGATGGCATATAGCGGTATCCCGCTGTTGGCCTCCAAAGCCAGTATCCCGGTATTTGATCAGGTGTTTGCCGATATCGGAGATGATCAATCGATCGTGCAATCGTTGTCCACATTCAGTTCTCATCTTTCCAAGATCGCCCAGATCTTGCAAGAGGCAACCCCACGATCCCTTGTTTTATTGGATGAACTTGGCTCAGGTACTGATCCGGATGAGGGTGAAAGCCTGGCGATCGCGATCCTCGATCATCTTCGTGAGCGCCAGTGTACCGTCATTGCCACGACACATTTCAATCGTCTTAAGGAGATCGCTTATCAGTCGCAGTTTACGATGCTTGGTTCTGTGGAGTTTGACTTGGAAACCCTGAGTCCTACCTATCGCTATCTCTCTCATACATCCGGATCATCGAATGCATTGGCGATCGCTTCACGCTTTGATATCCCAATCTCAGTCATCGAAAAAGCACAAACATACTATGACAGCAAAAAAACCGAACAACAACGTTTGATCGATGAACTCCATCGTAAGATCGAAAAACAAAACCAGATCAATGAAGAGTTGCAACATCTACAAGCTCAGCAAGCCAAACAGCTCGAGACCATCCAGAAAGAAAAAAGCGAACTGGAAGCTAACAAGCAAGAGCTCTTAAAGCAAGCCAAACAAGAGGCTCAGGATCATCTGCAACAACAACTCATAGAGATTGATCGCATCATCAAAGAAGCGATCAAAGCAGATCAGGAATCTGCCAAACAAGCCAAGGTCAAACTTCAAAGCATGGTGAGTATCGAGCCACCAAAAAAGCTTGGATCGATCGAAGTGGGAGATCATGTCAAAATCAGTGCGACTCATCAGATCGGAAAGGTCACAAAGATCCAAAATGACAAAGTGGATGTGGACGTCCATGGTAAAAGGTTCAGTGTCAGGATGGATCAACTTGAAAAGGCAGAGACACCAAAGACAAGGAAGATCATACGCAAAGCACACACGATGGTTCCTCATCATGCCGATCTGGAATGCGTGATCGTGGGGATGCGTGCAGAAGAAGCCAAAGTCAAAGTCGATCAGTATATCAACGATTGTATCCTTGCCAACCGCCACAAAGGCTTTATCGTCCATGGTGTGGGTACGGGAGTGCTCAAAAAAGTGATCAATGAGTTTCTTATGAGTCATCCGGGAATCGCTACCGTGACTCCGGCCGATCACACACAGGGTGGAGCAGCCGTAACGGTGGTGACATTCAAATGAATGAGTTGCTGCGTGGGAAATTGAATGCGATACCCAATGAACCAGGGTGCTATTTGTTTAAGGATGAGAAACAACAGATCATCTACATCGGTAAGGCCAAGATCTTAAAAAAACGTGTCACTCAGTATTTTCAAAGACCTTTTGAAGGGAAAACCCAACGACTTGTTTCCCAGATCGTTGATGTAGATGTGATCGTTACCCTCAATGAAAAAGAAGCATTGTTGCTTGAGATCGATTTGATCAAAAAGCATCGTCCTAAATACAACATCATGTTCATGGATGACAAAAGTTATCCGATGATCAAAATCACCAATGAGCCTTTTCCCAAAGTGCTTGTTGTCCGTGATCGTAAAAAAGACAAAAAAGCAAAGTATTTCGGACCATATCCCGATGCCAGGGCAGCACGTGAGATGCATCGCTTGATACATGAGATTTTTCCGATCCGCAAATGCAGCAAACTCCCCAATAAAGTTTGTTTGTATTACCATATCAAACAATGCGATGGTCCTTGTGAGGGCCATATCGATCATCAAGCATATGCACGATATATCGAACAAATCATCAGTGTGCTCAAAGGCCAGGTGAAAGACATCGTCAAATCTTTTGAAAATGACATGCATCAAGCCGTGGCATCTCTTGATTTTGAACAGGCTGCCGTGTTTCGTGATAAGATCGCATCCATCCAGTACATCAGTGAAAGACAAAGCAGTGTCACTCAGCATGATCGGGAAGACATGGTCGATTATGTTGTCGATCATGGTTTGATTTCTCTGGTGCATTTTGTGGTGAAAGAAGGCAAACTGTTTGAAAAAAGCGCTTCGGTCCATCCGGTGATCGACGATCCAAACGAAGAAGCTACATCCCTGATCATTCAGTTCTATCAACAGCAGGAAAAACCAAAGCAGTTGTATGTTTCTGACAAGATCGACAAAGACATGCTGACCTCGATATTGGATATCCCGGTATCGACGCCCATGCGTGGGTTTAAGAAACAACAAATGAACATGGTAACAGAAAATGCCAAAGCACATTTGCGTCTGATCACACAACCAAAAATGATGCGAAATGAAACCCATGATTGGCTTGACAGATTGGAAAAATTGCTGCAGATAACATCGGTATCATCGATCGAGATGTATGATGTCTCTCACACAGCCGGATCCAATGCAGTTGGGGCGATGATCGTCTATGATCAGCATGGTCCAATCAAGTCATCGTATCGAAAGTACTTGTTGCATCATCATAATGATGATCTTTCCTCCATGCAGGAGATGACATACCGCCGTTTTGTCAGAGCACTGAAAGAAAAGAAACCCATCAGTGATATCATCATCGTGGATGGTGGATATTTGCAAGTCAATGCCGTCAAGGAAGTCATGGATAGTTTGATGCTAGATAGACCAATCATCGGATTGAGCAAAGACAAAACTCATAAGACATCGTCGATCATCCTATCTGATGGTGAGAGTGTCCCATTGTTGCTCGATGATCCGCTTTACAAGCAGCTGTATTTGATGCAGGAGGAAGTGCATCGATTTGTGATCGCATATCATCGCATGATCCGAGCCAAAGCACAAACTGCTTCGATCCTTGATGAGATCGATGGAGTGGGACCGGTTCGCAAAAAACGTTTGCTGAAGCATTTTAAAACGTTTGCTGCCATCAAAGCAGCAAATGTTGAAGAGCTTTCACAAGTGATCCCACACACGGTTGCCGAAAATGTGGTACAATTCTTTGCAAATGAAAAGGAGAACCCATGATGACACGACCTATTGGCTTGATCGATTCAGGATTGGGTGGATTTAGCATCTATTACGGATTGAAACAACACTTTCCGGATGCTCCTTTGATCATGCTGGCAGATCAGAAAAATGCTCCCTACGGTCCCAAGAGTTTTCAACAACTTCATGAAATCACCGTGATCAATATTGATTTGTTGATCAAGATGGGATGTAACCATATTCTCTTTGCATGCAACACCATCAGTGCTCTTTTGCTCGATTCCATGCAACGTTTGTTTCCTGATATTGAGATAGTGGGAGTGATCGATGCCACGGTCGCAACAGTCGATCCGGTAGATAGCCTTGCTGTCATCGCAACAAAAGCAAACATCGAATCGCATGCCTATCAGAGTAAGTTGAAAGATAAGTTTCCTTCGATCAAAATCAAAGAGATCATTGCTCATGATCTGGCAACCATGATAGAGGACTTGGTGGATGAGCAACATATTGGTTCTTATATCGATATGCTGTTAGAGGGAATAGACGTGGATGTTATGATTTTGGGATGCACACATTATCCACTTGTTCGTCATTTGTTTGAAAAGCAGAAATCAATGA
>CALFEZ010000221.1 GCA_937957895.1 uncultured Erysipelotrichaceae bacterium | reverse complement strand
CCCTGTCCCAGCTGCATGCCAAGGTGGCAGTTGTGGGAAAGCAAGTAGCGGGATAGCTTTGATTGATGCCCATGTGATCGGCATCTTCTTTTTGTTTACGCAAACCAAAAGGACCATCTGCCATCATGATGGCAGGGATATCCAATCGAGGGATCGAGACAGTATGCCAAAAGTCAGATCCGCTGGTCAAAGCGATCTTTTCTTTGAGAGTGAGTTTTTCAATGATGCTTTGGATGTCGTGTTTGTTCATGTTGGTATCCCTTTGACATCATTGTACAAAAAAAGAGAGTGGATGTCACAACGACATATCAAAAGGCATGGTATGTTCTTCTCTAATGTACTGAACATGCATCAGAGTTTGTTGATAAGTGGATGAAAAAAGTGCGGAGACTTCGCACTTGTTTACAGACATTGTTTTAGGATCTGGATGACGTCGCCTTCATCAAGTGGGATGGCTGCTTTATCGAGTCGTCCGAGTTTGACGGCACTTTTGGCCATGGCTTCAAAATGGGTTTCATCGATATCCACTTCCTTAAGACTCATGGGGATGCCAAGTGACTTAAAGAAAGCTTCGGTAGCATCGATCGCTTTTTCGGCGATCTCGGTCTTAGGTAGAGTTGGATCGATACCAAAGACATTGATGCCGTATTCGACATATTGATAAAGGTTAGTATCATTAAGGGTATACCGCATCCATACCGGAGTGATGATCGCAAGACCGACACCATGGGTCAGATCATAATAGGCACTGAGTTCATGCTCGATCGCATGGACCGGCCATGCTCCGGGTTTACCACTTCCGGTGATGCCATTGAGAGCCAATGAACTGGCCCAAGCAAGATTGGCACGTGCCACGTAGTTGTCTGGTTCTTTGATGGCCATCGGAGCAAAGAACAAAACGGTCTTCATAAGCGCTTCACTGACACGATCCTGTACGAAGGCGTGCGGTTCTTCCTTGAAGTAGTTCTCACACAAGTGAGAGAAGATATCGATTGAACCGGCGGCTGTCTGATATGCCGGAAGGCTGTAAAGATAGGTAGGATCGACAACGGAGGCGATCGGGATCATCTTGCGATGACCTACTCCCTTTTTAACATTGATCTTGGTGTTGGTGATGACACCTCCGGCATTCATTTCTGAACCGGTACCTGCCAGGGTCAATACCGAAAACAGTGGCAATGCATTAGTGATCAATGTAGAATCCATGACCAGATCCCATAGGTCACCATCATGGAAGGTTCCGGCTGCCACGACTTTCGCACAGTCGATGACACTACCGCCACCCACTGCTAAGATCATGTCTACGTTGTGTTGTTTGCATAGGCCAACACCCCGCTCTACTGAGGCTAGATGTGGGTTGGGCTCGATATCCGGAAAATCGATGATCTCGAAGTCTTTGAGGATCTCTTTGATCTGATCATAGATGCCGTTGCGTTTGATGCTTCCTTTGCCATAGGCCAAGAGTACTTTCTTGCCATAAGGAGCCATTACTTTTGGCAGTGCTTCTGCCTGGTCTTTCCCGAAAATAATCTCGGTGGGTGCATAGAATTTGAAATTTTGCATGGATACCTCCTGGGTAATGTGTTTTGTAAATAGTGTTGATTCTATTATAACGTACAAGTGCCATATGGCAAAACGATTGGTTGTATCCTTTGACATGCGTCTTTGATACAATGAACTTGGAAGGTGACCGATATGAAGAAAACGATCATTGGTCTTTTGTTTTTGATGGCACTGTTGCCATGGGTAGTCATACAGCCCAAAGCCAATGCTGCCGAACCTCCGATCATCATTATCATCATCAGCGGCAACGATCTTGATGTAGAAGCTACGATGGTCAGCGGAGAGCTGGTTTTTGAAGGGTATGTCAGTGAACGTTTGATGGAGACGTACATCCAGTTTTACAACATGGGCACATTCGATCAGCCCTTTGAAGACGATGTCGTATTTACCATCAACACCAATCAAGGCAATTATGTCATACAACAAACGATCAAAGGTC
>CALFEZ010000220.1 GCA_937957895.1 uncultured Erysipelotrichaceae bacterium | reverse complement strand
CATTGCCTTTGGCTTTGTCGATGGCACGTTTGATGATATCCGAAGGGACTTGGGCAGCTTTGGCTTTGTCGATGATACGACGCAAAGTCAAATTCATCGCGGGATCGGGTTCACCTTGTTTGGCTGCCATGTAGATCTCACGACCAAAACGTGAATAGACTTTGGTTTTGGCAGCGGATGTTTTGGCCATTGCGGCCTTGCGTACTTCAAATGCTCTTCCCATAACCTCTACTCCTTACTAAATCGCTTCTTTTGGATGTATGCGATGATTCTTCCAATATGACGATGCGGTACCAAACGAACCAAAAACACCAAGATCGCATGCATGGATCTGGAATAAATGATCGTTTTTCGTTTTTCAAGTCCTCTTACAAGTGCCTTTACAGCTTCATTTACTGACTGAGCACCCAGCATTTTCATGGTCGTCTTGTGTTTTTTGCCTTTTTGAGCGTTGGCTACCTGATTGAACTCTGTAGCAATCGGACCCGGACAGAAAGTGGACACCTCTATTTTAGAAGATTTCAGTTCTTCCTGTAAAGCCTGTGAAAATGCCAGAACATAGTTTTTCGTTGCATAATACACACTCATGTAAGGACCCGGAACAAACGATGCCAAAGAACCAACATTGCAGATTTGAGATTTTTGGTTCATATATGGCAATAGTGCATGTGTCAACTGCGTGAGTCGCAAAACATTGAGGATGATCATATCGGTGGTCTTTTCGATATCAGCGTCTTGGAACGCTCCATAATCTCCAAATCCCGCATTGTTGAGAAGCAGATCAAGTCGAATATCTTCATCCTTGATCGTTTGGACCAATGCTTCCATGCTTTTATGATCCAGCAAATCCACTGCGATGATCTTTACATCGACATGACTCGATTTTGTGATCGAAGTCGATAACTGCTCTAAAAGCGACAGACGGCGGGCCGTTAATATCAAACTATATCCTTTGTTTGCCAGCTGCAATGCCAACTCATGACCGATCCCGCTGGAAGCACCCGTGATCAATGCCCATCGTTTGCTCATCGGATCTCACCACCCAATGTGTTTTTGACATGATCGATGATCGTATCAAGTACGTGTTGGATGTTCTGATCGGTATACATGCGATCAGCCTTAAACTGCAGATTCATGGCGATCGATCGCTTGTCTTTTCCCAGTTTTTCATGTTCAAAAACATCAAAGACGTTCACATCTTCCACAAATGGTGCCCCGGCATCCATGATGGTACGTTTCAAAGCGAGTATCGAATCGTTTTTGTGGATCCCAAAAGCCAGGTCTTTTTCTGCTTTGGGGTACTTG
>CALFEZ010000219.1 GCA_937957895.1 uncultured Erysipelotrichaceae bacterium | reverse complement strand
CTGTGAAATGGTAGTATAGAGTATCCTCAATTCCAACATCGCCACTTTCTAAGTCTGTGCTTAGAACATTACCAGCTACGACGTGGTATAACAGTACTTGAGTTAGTCTTGGGCTTGCCAATAGATCATCAGCTGAAATATCAAGAGCAGCCAACAAATCAGCAAATGCATCATTGGTTGGTGCAAAGACCGTGAATGGTCCTTCTCCTTGAAGAGTCTCAACAAGGCCAGCTTGTGTTAGGGCTGCAACCAAGATACTAAAATCATCACTTGATGTTGCGATGTCAACAACTGTTTCTGCAAAGTCAACTAGTACAAATCCTTCAGGGATCAATACTTCGTCGATCACATGGATGACACCGTTAGAGGCAGTAATGTCTGCAGGGCCGATATTGGCACCATTTACTGTAGGGCCACTAGTATCGATCGTAACAAAGTTACCTTCTAACAAGGTTTCAACATCGCCATCTTCCAAGTCTGTGCTTAGAACAGTACCGGCAACGACATGGTATAGCAACACTTCAGCCAACTGAGGTTGTGCCAATAGTTGCTCGGCACTAATATCCAATGCAGTTAATAGATTACCAAATGCTTCATCAGTGGGAGCAAAAACCGTATATGGTCCATCCCCTTGTAGAGTTTCTACTAGTCCTGCTTTCTCTAATGCTGCGACTAAGATCGTGAAGTTTCCGTTTTCAATAGCGGTATCAACGATATCTTTTTGATCGATAGCATAGACAGGAGTCATTACCAGTAAAAACATGCTGACTAACAATGCAATAACTCGTTTCATTTTCTTCCTCCTATGGTTTGAATTTCAAATCATAACCACATTATAAAGAGCTAAAGTGTGATTGCATAGCAATATGCTCACAAATTCAATAGCATAAAAAAGCCACTATTTAGTAGGTTTGTTGAGAATAATTTGGAAGTTGGGAGAAAATATTTATTAAGAAATTAAAGAAAATCACAATACAAAGCTGTGATATGTCTCAAAAAACCATCCAAAAAGATCTTACGTGCTAAACCTCAATCAGAGAGTCCCCATATTCCCAATCCTGATGATTTCGATCGTTGCTCAGCTCGAATAAGCTGATCGTTGTATTTATAATCATCAAAAAGATAAGCAACCCTTGCATAACCTTTACTTATCAATTCAAGCTGCAACAAATCACCATCTACCCAGATCCATGCCAACAAACGATCATAGTTATCGCGATATGCTTTATTATCCATTTCAATCTTTAGCTTTATGGCAGACTGCATGCGCTGACATGTATAATCACCGATCATCATGCCCAGTGGTTGATCCAGCTCCGGTGCATCGATCGATAAAAACCGCACTCTTTCCACCACATCATTTACCAAAAACCAAGCAGTATCACCATCGATGCATTGAACCAATGAGACATCGATGCGGTTTTTTTCTGAATCGGCACTCCAAAACAGTATGATTGCTATTATGAATACCATTAGGATTGGTATCGTGATTTTACTATGTTTTATCGATCTCATCCGGTTGCCTTTCAAGATGATTTGCTTATTAATCCTCCAAGTGTGATTGATGCGCCAAAACAGAAGGATCATACCCCAACAGTTTCCTGCCTCTGATCAAAAGAACAAAACCTAGAAGATATACAAATGCTCCCGCAAGAAACATTCCCGAGTTCCCTACAAGATCCATGGCAGATCCCAAAACGAATGGTCCGATCATTTGTCCGGTCATCGTAAAAACATAATACATGCCAATAAAGAATCCCACACGATCTCTGCCACCAAGATCAGCGATTAAAGGCATTGCCTGTACATTGACAAGCGACCAGCCAAAACCGGCAAATACAAAGATGGTTCCAATAAGAGTAATGCTACGAACAGGAATGGCTGCCAAAAATAGAATCGGAACGATCAACAGTCCCACCAGCATGGTAGGAACTTTTCCATACTTGGTCCCCAAAAATCCAGCCACCAAAGCAGATAGCAAGAAGGAACCGGCAAATGTCGTCAATATGAAGGCAGCCTGACCTTCAGTCAATCCCAATGTTTCCACACCATAAATCGGAAACATGGCATCCAATCCGGCATAACCAATAAAATATGTGAACATGGCCATAAAAATCAGAAACTGACCACGTTTGTCTTTTTGCATCAGCACATTGATCCCATGCAAAGTGTCTTTGATAGGATTGGTCCGTACTACGAGTGAGTTATCGATATAAGGAGGGTGGCGATCTGCTTTGAACCAAATGATCAACAAGGTAACAGGCAAAATGGCAGCTCCGATTCCAAATGGGATCCTGGGGTTGATGTCATAAAGCAAAGACAATCCTCCAAAAGCTATCAACGTCCCGATACCACCCATCAAGTTGACGATACCATTGGCAGCAGAGCGTTTGGCAGGGGGTGTATGATCGGGCATCAAAGAAATAACCGGACCCCGGTATATGTGGATAGCAGTCGTAAACAACACTTCGGTGATGATTAAAGTCCAAAGCATGGTTGCCGCAAAAGGGATTGCAAAAAACGTCAGTGAAGCAAAGGGAATGGCAACAAGTATAAAAGGAAGTCTTCTGCCATGCTTTGAATTGACTCGATCTGACCAAGCCCCAATGATTGGGATCAAGATCAACCCAATCAAGTTGTCTGTCCCCATCAACAAACCAATCAGAGCTCGTGATTCAATAAACTCACGATACATCAATGGCAAGAAAGCATTGTAAAGGGTAAAAGCTACTTGCACCCCCAAAAACCCAAATCCCAACCACCAGATCTTGCGATATCTGAATCCATCATCGAAGACTCGCTCACGATTCGATCGAAGATCCGTCTCTTTTTTAAGTTTCATGTCGGTACCTCTTTATGCAATTACCACTACTATACCATCATAAATCAATGCAAGAGCACTTTTTTATGAAGTATCCGTTAAATCATTGTATAATTATAACAATTATGAATGGGATCTCTATTTTCACATTCATATTGCATCAAACATGACCGTCGCGATCAAAGGGGGACAACGACGATGAACATGCTCCATCATCCAAAAGATTTCGAGTACTGGCAATATAACAAACAAGCTAACATTGTATATCTAAGCACAGTCGGTGCTTTTTTCCTGATGTTGCCGCTTTTTTATCTGATTGGAAGTCTACCCGTATTTTTGATGAATACTTTCAGTGCTGCAACGGCATTGATTGCGTTTTATTTGAATCAAAAAAACATGTACGCTTTTGCATCACTGCTCTTTATTTTTGTCATTACAGCACAATCCATTGCTCACACCATCATATTAGGCCTTGGTATCGGATTCACCTACTATTTTTTCAACATGTCCATTTTGATCGTGTTTACCAATTGGAGCAACAAAGCGAAATTGATTGGAGTCATGATGGAGGCATTTGCTTTGATCCTCGTTTTCTTTGTTGCGATCGATCGTGCTCCCATCGTTGTGTTGGAACCTTTAAGCAGGAACATTTTTCATTCTCTCAATGTCATCTTCAACATCAGTGGTGTTGCTCATTCTGCTTATTTGTACATGAATCTGGCAAACTCAGCTCGACTTCAGTTAGAAGATATCGCCAATACAGACTATCTTACCAAACTGTACAATCGATTTAGCATGAATCAGACCCTTGCACATCAAATCCAGTCAAGAAAGTCAGGACTGGGCATCTTGATGATCGACATCGATCATTTTAAAAAGATCAATGATCGATATGGACATTTGTTTGGGGATGAAGTACTTAAACATGTGGCCAACCTCATCAAACAAATGAGCCGATCAGAAGACATAGTGGTTCGATATGGGGGAGAGGAGTTTGCGTTGTTTATGGAGATCGATTCGATCGATTCTCTCAAAGTAAAAGCTGAGCGACTACGAAAAGCAGTTGAAAAAAATCCCATCCATCATGGTGGTGAGCAGGTTCATATCACCATCAGCATAGGAGCACATCACGAAAAAGTAACTTCTTCGCTAAATCTGGAAGCTTGTTTGGATATCGCTGATCTGTTGTTATATCAAGCAAAAGCCAATGGCAGAAATCAAGTAGTGGCTACTCAGAGTTGATGCCATTCAATGACTTATGATAGGCGATCCTTGGATCGCCGTTTTTTAAATAGATGACCCCACACTTCTCAAAACCATTCTTTGTCAGA
>CALFEZ010000218.1 GCA_937957895.1 uncultured Erysipelotrichaceae bacterium | reverse complement strand
GACTATCTCTCACGCGTGAGTGAAGATGATTTCTATCGCTCTTTACCCCAACTGCATGAGGTTATGGATACTCGCGTGTTGCTTCGGGGATATCATTTTATAAAGGAAAATCAAAGAGTGCTGGATGTGTTGGAAGCAATAAAAACCAACAACATGCAAACCTTCCTGAAACACATCATTGAATCAGGTTATTCATCCTTTCATTATCTTCAAAACGTCCTAAACAAACACGACTTAAAGCAAGGTCTTGCTTTGGGGTTGATGATGGCTGAAAGTCATCTTCAAAACAAAGGAGCATGGCGTGTCCATGGTGGTGGGTTTGCGGGAACGATCTTGTTGTTTGTTCCTAAAGAGATAACAAAAACCATCAAGACAGACTATCAGCGGGTGTTTGGTCCGGATTGCTTTGTGATCGTAAGACAACGCACAGAAGGTGCACTTTGTATCAGTGTCTAAGGGTATATATAAAGAAACGATGTGGCTATCCACATCGTTTTTAGTTCTTCTGTTTGTTTCTTTCTTGGATCATTTCAATAAAGGTGTCCACCACCTCTTTATCAAAACAACAACCCCTTCCCTCATAGAGTATATCAAAGGCTACATCCTGTCCAAGTGCAGGTCGATAAGGTCGATGCGATGTCACGGCATCATAGACATCAGCCACCATCAGAATCTTGGACTCAAGCAGTATTTCATCCTCTTTGATTCCGTAGGGGTGTCCACTGCCATCAAGCCGTTCGTGGTGCTGTAAAATGATGTCTGCGATCGGCCATGGGAAGTCGATGTTGTTGATGATCTCATAGCCGGTGATCGGATGAGCTTTGACTAGCTCAAACTCTGCGGGTGTGAGCTTGCTGGTTTTATTAAGGATGGTAGCTGGAACATGGATCTTGCCCAGATCATGCAGCATTCCAGCCAAGTACACGGTATGGGCTGTCTTTTCTTCAAGTCCCATCCTGTGTGCGATATCACGACTAAGAGTAGCAACTTGTTGTTGATGTCCGGCAGTATAAGGATCAATGAACTCCACGATCGAAGAAAAGGCTTCGATCGTCTGTTCGAACAATGCTGTCATTTTGTTCAATGTCTTTTGGACCTGACTTTCTTGTTGTTGTCGTTTTACAGTAAAGGCAAATACTTCTGCAAGCATGCGAAGCAAAGGGATCTCGTCATTCCACCGTTTATGATAAACCACCGAGTCAAACCCCAAAAACCCGATCAGTTCCTTTTGAGCATACATCGGGACCACCAAAACAGACTTGATGTTTTGCATTTCCAATGTACTCTTTTCGTTTTTTTGCTTATAAGACATCTTGCTTACTTCATACACATTGATGACTTTATCTTTCTTTAATTGTGCCATCCACCAAGGAAAGATATCGACATCCATATCCTGCAAATCACTTTTGGCTGGTTCTGTGTGTTGGGAACACCATTCATACGTGTTGGACATCTTGGTTTGGTCGTCGTTGAAGGAAAAGATATACACACGATCGACATTGCTGAGTTCACCGATGATCGCCAAACTCGATTGAATGGTTGCACATAGATCATTGTAATTGGAATTGATGATGCTTCGCGATATTTTGTAAACTCCCTGTTGATAGGATTCGATCAACTTCAACGAGATGTCTTTGCTGATGAGGTCTTTGTCTTTGATAGTGACCATCTTTTCAAATTGCTTGTTGATTTCCTTGGTACGATCTACCATGCGTTTTCTCAGACTGATATCACGGCTGATCACGCGATAGCCTTGAAAATGACCTTGTTTATCAAATATCGGAGTACCACTGGACTCCAAAACCAGTTTTCGTCCTGTCTTGGTGATGATCTCTGATTCAAGCATGGAAAAAGGAAGCCTTCTTTCAAAGTATGGAGCAAAGGCTTTTTCCATATTTTGAGCATCTTCATGTTCCATGATTTCTTGACGCTTTCTACCGATAAGCTCACGACGATCGTATCCCAGCAACTTCTCCCATTGTGGAGACAAGTATTGAAAAGCACCCAGATGATCGGTCACTGCGATCAAATCATTGACTTCTTCTACGATGGTCCTAAACTGATCGTCGTCAACACTGCAAAGCCTCTGACAATCCTCGTGAGTGAGTTGCTCATAGACCTTGCATAACAGCCCGATCATGCTACCCTCATCGCTGATCATCGGTTTTCGATGGACGATGATCTCGATTTTTTCAGATCCTCTGATCAATCGATGCCGCTTGATGTTTTCCTTTTTGGTTCTGAAGGCATGTTTGTTGTATTCGATTTGTTCGTTTAAGTATTGTCCTTGAAAAAACTCATGCAGCTTGTATGATTCTTTCTTTTCTGTGACTCCGAAGTACGATCTGAGTTTCTCACTTGCTTTTACGACCGTACTGGGATCTGATAAAATCCATTGCATTGTATCACCTTTTGTGTTCGCTGTTTGCCGTGGTTGTATGTTTGTCGTTTACTTGAACCACTTGCATACGACAACATCAACCACACCCCCTGTTTGCTGTTAATGTTATAAAAACTGCCCTTTACGAAACTCTTGCAGTTGATTCCATGACGAGTTTTGTGAAGGACAGCTTTGGAACCCATGGGATCGAATGATCACACAGATGAGTCGCTCAGTGAAGGCGATGTACGATCCGATCAGGCATCAAACTCAAAATAAACGTCTTTGATAATTTTCACGGCTCCTTGAATGATCGCACCTTTTTCGATCGTGATGTTGCCGGCATTGATATCACCGATGACAGCACCCGACCCTTTGACAAACAGGTCAGAAGTGACCTGGCAGTCTCCTTTGATCTTTCCAAAAACTTCAGCCACGTTGGCTCTTAGTTCACCGAATACTTCGGTCTTTTCTCCAAAATACACTTTATCTTTGCTCAGCACATCTCCGGTCACCACCCCACCGTCAAACTGAGCACTATGACACACAATGTTTCCTTTGACGATGCCATCAAGAACGACATGTGACTCACAATCGATGTTACCGATCACTTCGCCATACATTTCGAGATTTCCCTTGATCTTCAAGTCTCCTTGGATCTCGGTTCCTTTTTCGATCACGGTCGATCGTACTTCTTCAACGACAGGCATTACCGGGACTGGTTCTTCCTTCAAGGTGTTAGTTGTAAATCCTTCTTGAGTGGTTTCTTCTGTTGTTTCTGATGAAGTAGCATCCAGAAGTTCTTTGAGTTCTTCAGCGAGTGGTTGTTCTTGTTCTACTTCACTCTTTTTTGGCATGAATTTTTTCATGTTGGTACTCCTTATGGGATAGTTTGTTGATTTGTATCATTATACCCATAAGTTTGCATATAATCAACCTTTTTTTAGCATGCAAATTCATCAAAAAACCTATTAAATAGCGGTTTTTTTGAGCATTCAACCCATGATGGCGCACAAGCTGAATATCACTTGTGATTTTGATAACTTATTTATAAACTATAATTCTGAGGTAAGATTGTCATTTGCTTTAACACTTGTTTAAAAGTCTTCTATTTAGTGGTAATAACAACATGATCTGCTATTTAGGACAAAATAAGTATGTGGTCACATGACAACTATGCTCATAAAGTTTGTGATTTGATTCACTTGTTGCATGTTTGATCAATTTTTTTGATTTTATTTACTTTTTTTCTCAATCTCCCTTTTTTCATGACATGATAACAGTTTTTTCAAAGGATGTCATCCGTTATTATATAGAAAGTTGAAAACAATGATCTTTACACCGTGCATGTTGATACATGGGATATCTGCCGATGTGACACTCACATCACCATACAAAACAAATGGTATCAACAATATGTTGATACCATCTTACATCATTTAGTTTGGGTTCTTTTTGAATGCTTTCTTTCGCGATCGTTCCGAACCTTCGATCAAAAAGAAAGATGCGACAAACCAACTCAAAGCAATCAAGATGCTTATCAGCAAAGCACTCTCAATAGTCTCTGCCAACAGCAGATTGAAGAATCTGGGACTGATCTGAATACGTTGATATGCTTTGGACAAGTATATCGGTACCAACACGATCAACGACATCAATCCCACCGCCGAAGTACCATGACTTAATAAACGCAGGGCACGATGACGATGTTTGTATAGTCTGAGGATCAAGGTTACGATCACCCCGATAAGCACACTCAATCCTGCTATTGCCCACCAGAAGATCCTGCCAAACTGGTTTTTGGCTTCTACATAGTTTCTAAAGAGTGGTACTTGCATGATCCTGGTATAGTCATTGACCAACTTGCCGGTCAACTCATCGATCCCTGCTTCGACTTCCACCGTCAGTGTCATCCCTTGATCATCGACATAGGCGATCAGGTGTTCTTTCAGATCGTCACTCAGCTCTTCTACAAAGAAATCAGGTCGCTGTCCGTCAAAGAGCATCCGCGTGGATCGAAAAATGTCTTCTTTCATCTTTTCGGTGGTAAAGGCATCACTAAGGTAGGTTACATCCACCCCATAGAGTACGGCTCTGGATGTAACGACTTCCATAAAATAATCCTGTACCAGATAAACATAATCGATGTCTTCTAGTTGCTTAAAGACAAACCCCTCAACAAACACCGTGGCTCTGATCGAGATCAGAAAACTGCTCACTGTCAACAAGATACTCATGATCAGCGTTAATACGATCGCTATTTTATCCCGCAGTCGGGTATCGTTGTGTTGTGTTTTCATCTGACATCCGGCCCGCTGATCCTGCGGGCATACACAAAGTAACGTTCATCGTTGCGGGACGATAAGATCGTAAACGGATAACAGGTATACAAGATCAGTTCTTCTTCGTTTTTAGACAGGTCATAGGCTCCGGTATATGGACGCTTCTTGACTCCATAATCAAACACTTCATAGTCATACTTTCCATAGTTGGTCTGGATCGTGACGATGTCTCCGACCTGCAAATACTGGATCTCATAAAACATGGAAAGGTTGTGTCCGGAGAGCATGATCGGTTTACCAAACCCGGGCAGAAAGCTTCCGGCAAATTGTCCGACTCCGCGAAGCAGGATACGATCGTTGTCTCCCCAATACACAGGACGTGACCAGTCCAGATGTTCGATGCTCAGTTTGGCATAATGCTGTCCCACATAGGGCATCGTCACTTCACTTATTGGAACGCGATTGCGTTCGATCAGATCTTTGTCTTCATAGAGTGAACTGATCTCTCCATTGAGATTAAGAGATGAACTTGAGATCATGCGCATAGAAAGACCCATCCCCAGATCCACGACGGGTTTGAGGGCGATGTACATGATCAGCAATCCAAAAAAAGAAAAGAATAAGGGCATCACGATGTATGCCGTTATTCTTTGTGTGCGTCGTTTGTTGGTCATGGATTATGACAGATCAAGAAGTCCTTTTCTGCGTGCCACGACAAAGCTTCCACCCACCAGTAAGACGATCGCTGATAGAACAGACCATGTCATCAGCAAATCATTGCCGGTTTCTTTGATCACGGTCGAATCATCTCCGACCACAGTTTCTGCCAATATATTTCCGGAACCATCAAGGATCTTGGCAACATTGGTATCAAAGTCATAGCTAAATGTCAGTTCGACAGAAGCAATGGCTGCTACGGCAGCTTCTGCAATTGCAACGACTTCCAGTTTCTGAGCTGATGTCAGATCACTGAAGTTGACGGCATTGGCTCCCTGAGCGATCAGGATGATCTGATCGATCGCTGCCAACAGGCCATCCACATCCGCTTCGGTAAGATCGATCTCATCTCTCATAAAGAAGTTTTTGGCTAAGTTGATTTCTTCTTCGGATAGTGTGACAGTCTCACCATCGATCAGTGCACCTTCGGTAAACTTGTCGATCAGTTTTTGTTCGAATTCATTGATATCGGTAGCTGCCATGGCGGATGATGCAAACAACAACACCAATGAAAGCATGCTTAGTAAGGCTAAAATTTTCTTCATGTTAGGTCCCCCTTTTTGCCCACGTATGAATATATATGTTCATGGTACAGTCCTTGGATAACCATGTCAAGTCCTATTACCTGATTGTGTCTGCATTGAACACCATGAGTGTTTTTTAGGACATATATTTTAACAATGCCTCATAAAAAGCCACTTTATCGAAACAGCAAGCGCGAGATCACCCCCTGACGCTCATGAGGCGGATCGATCAGATCTTCATTTTCAAGCAAGCGTCTGGGATTATCATGATGCAACAGATCAGCAACACTCAAGGAAACATTTCGACTGATCCATTGATGACTGTCATCCAGTTTCAGGATGCGAGAACCGGTCGTGCGATGGGCATCGCTGGCGATCACATGACACAGATTGTGTTTGATCAGTGCCCGTGCGATCTTGGTTCTTAGTCCGGTTTCCATGCCGATGATGCTGGTGCGGTTGATCTGCATATACGCTCCGCGCTTACGCCAAAGAGTACAAGTCTCGATCGCCTCGGATATCGTTTCAAAGTATCGTTCCACATGGGCGATCAACACCCGCTTATGCAGATACAGCATCTGATCGATGCCATCGACCATCAACCGGGTAGAGTTGCTGACAGAGCGTTGTTCCACCAACACCCAGTTGGTGTCTTGATATGGAACGATATGTTCTTTGATCTTGGACAATGATTGGTTTGTCAGTAAAAACTCGCTGCCATAACGAATCGTGATCGGGATGGCATGTTCCTTGGCGAGTTGAGTGAGTTTCTCAGTAGCTTGGATGATCGTTTCCTTGTCAAAAACAAACCGCCCCTCAGGCTGGATATGCGGCGTGACGGCGATCGTTTGGATGTTGCTTTGATGTGCGATAAAAAGCTGTTGTAAGGCATCTTCTTTGGTTTTGATGCCATCATCCATGGCCCACAAGGTGTGGTTATGGATGTCAATAAGAGGCTTCATCGGTAAAGTATGTCTCTCCCATTACAGGTAGTTGTAAGATGCGTTCGGCATCGGACTTGTTGTGGATGGTGCGATCAAGCATCATCCGCAAAAAGGCAACACCCACTCCCAGCATCAAGCCGAGCACGGCACCGATCATGGTGTTGAGGGTCACATTGGGGGCTACCGGACTGCCGCTGGCGATTGCTACATCGATCACCCGAAGGTTGTCGATGGTCATGGTCTCGTTGACTTCATTGATAAAGACAGCCACCACGCGGTTGGTCAAACGGGCAGAAAGCCCGGGATCGTTGGTTTTGGCAGAAAAACGAATGATCTGAGTGTCCCCGATACCGGACACATTGATGGCATTACGGATACCGGCGGTGGTCAGTTCCTGAGCAAAGTATGGTTGTACTTGTGTGAGTACCACATTGGATTTTGCCAGTTCGGTATAGGTGCTGACCAGACGTTGGTTCAAGGTGATCTCACTGAGGTTGAGATTGCCATCTTGAACATTGGGTTGGATATACACTGTTGAGTAGCTTTCATAAGTTGGTGCAATCAAAAATGCACTATAAACAAAAGTAATGAGTGCTCCAAATAAAAAGCAAGCGACGATCAGTTTGATATTCTTGTAGAGTATCTCCAACAGCTGGAGCAGATCGATCTCTTGTTCGTTTTGTGATGGATAAAATTCTTTCATGTTACAGTCCCCCGATACTTTCTCATTTTACCATAGCCCGTCAAGAATGGACAAGCAAAGATGGCTTAAATAGGCTTGTTTGCTTTACTAAAAAGGCTTTGATTGATATAATCGTATTCAAGTGGAGGGAACACAATGTCTGATATCAACCTGGTTACATTAAAGCCACGTTTACAAAAATACAAGGGGTATACGATGGATCATGCGGAAGCTTATCGTAACCTCAGAACCAATCTGGAATTCTCATCATTCAATCAGGAACTAAAAGTCATCGCCTTGACCAGCGCATCCAAAGAAGAAGCCAAGTCAACGACTGCATCCAATTTGGCAGTTGTCATGGCCAACGCTGATGAACATGTGCTTTTGATCGACTGTGATTTTCGGATCCCAAGTCTGCATCGCATCTTCAAACTCAGCAACTCAGTAGGACTATCGACTGCTCTGTTGGACTTTGAATCCAAGGACTTTGATATCTTTACTCACATGCAGCTGATCAAACACAAAGAGATCAAAAACAAACTCTATGTCATGCCCTCGGGACCCAATGTACCAAATCCTTCGGAAGTACTTTCTTCCAAAAGGTTCTTTGCCATCATCAAGTATCTGCGTCCTTACTTTGATCGGATCATCATCGACAGCCCTCCGGTACTTCCGGTCTCAGAGACCGTTCCTATCGGGTTACAGGCTGATGGTGTGCTGTTTTGTGTAAAGTCCAATCAAACCAACAAAGAACATGCCAAAGAAGCCGTAGAAAGGCTACAAAGAGCCAATGTCAATGTGATAGGAAGTGTTGTTACCATGTTGAAAAAACCTTCCAGTGGCTACTACAACAACTACTATGGCAGAGCAGACAGGACAGATAAAAAGAAGAAACAAAAAGGAAGATTGTTTGAAAGATAGAGCTCCGAAAGGGGCTTTTTTCTATGGATAATAGATAACCCATACTTATGTTTTATTACAAATGAATCTAATAGAGTTATAGCAATGGATCTTCAAATATATCGGAAAACTTTACTACCCGTTTTTTATTCCATTTTATTCTTCCGTATGATTACGTAGTGAAAATCCCATTATTAATCGGTACTATTCTTAAAATTTGTTGGTATCATAGAATCCAGCTATGAGCATCTTCTACTTCTAATTCAGAATATTTCAATTTATCATCCTCTTTCTATTACTCATAGATTCTACTAAAATGAGAATATTTGATCTTTCTCATATTGCTCTCCATTTGTATCTTTCCACACTGTTTTTGCAATAAGCTTTGACGGCATTCCCATATAGTGAACAATATGTTCATCAAAGTTCTTTCAAGCTTCAAGTATCTCATAAGGAACTTTGTTCCTCATAACAATATTCCTTGAATCTCCAGGGACCTCATAATCAACATGATACGCAGTAACTTGATCAGAGTTCCAGATCCTTAATCTGCACTTACCTTTCGAGACATTGAATGTTCAGATTAACATATCACTTGTAAGGTCCACACTACAACCATTAATAGAATATTCTATAAACTCATCTTCTTAAAACAAACATCTCTGCTACTTAAAAATGCCCGTTCTCTTTCACTGCTTTTCTGAAAAGTTACCCTCACTGCTTATCATGGTTGTCAGACTAATCATGGCCTATCTGAAATGTCGTCGTCACTACCGATCTTGATACCAGCCTATTTGCCTATCTGTTTATTCTGTATAG
>CALFEZ010000217.1 GCA_937957895.1 uncultured Erysipelotrichaceae bacterium | reverse complement strand
ACAGAAATAAAGATGATAAGAGACAAGCAGTTCATTGATTGGAAAAACACGGAACAGAAATAAAACGAGGCTAAGCCTCGTTTTCTATCATCGATAATATTTCTTTCTTCAACTCTGACAATAATTGATCTTGCGGGACCTTTTTGATAAGTTTTCCCTTTTTGAACAACAAAGCTTCGTTTTTGCCACCGGCAATGCCAATATCAGCACGACTTGCTTCTTGTGGTCCATTGACCGCACATCCCATGACAGCAACGGTAATATTGGACTTCAATGAGGTTATGAATTTTTCTACTTCATTGACGATGGGAAGCATGTCATATGCCAATCGGCCGCATGTCGGACATGATACAAGATTGATAACATTGTCGATCAGATCAAAACTTCGGAGCAACTGCTTCGCAACCACAATCTCATCGATTGGATCACCACTGATCGATATTCTGATCGTGTCTCCGATGCCATCCGCTATCAAAGCACCAAGGGCAGCCGATGACTTGATGGCACTATGAAATTTGGTTCCAGCTTCAGTAACTCCGATATGAAGGGGGTAGTCGTATTTTTGCGCAGCAAGTCTGTAGACTTGAATTGTCAGCATGACATCGGATGATTTGAAAGATAAAACGATATCATCAAAATCAAGTGATTTAAGGATAGCAATGTGTTCGTCAGCAGCTTCGATCATGGCTTGTGGACACGGAGCTTTGTACTTATCTAGCAAATGTTTTGGAAGTGACCCGCTGTTGATACCGATCCGAATGGGGATCTGATGTGACTTGCATAAATGCACTACTTCCTTGACGTGATCCTGATTGGCGATATTGCCTGGATTGAGTCTGATCTTGTTAACACCATTTTTAAGAGCAGCCAGGGCTAGTCGATGATCGAAATGGATGTCAGCAACCACCGGAATGGATACTCTTTCAATGATCTTGGAAATAGCTTCGGCGTCTTCAAAATCAGTGACAGCGACCCGTACTATCTCACAGCCGACCTTTTCAAGATCATGGATCTGAGCTACGGTAGCATCGATATTTTTCGTGGGAGTGTTGGTCATCGATTGGATGATGATCTTGTTTTGACGGCCGATCTGGACGTTACCGACCATGATGGCTTTTGTCTCTGTACGTTTGGTATATGTTTTCATCGGATAGATTATAGCACACATTTTTCAAATGCCATAAAATCATATATAATACCCGTATGAAGATGCCATTCTTTCAAAAATCCAAATCAACCACATCAAAGGATTGGTCCCATACAAGCGAAACGCTCAATAAAAAGATGGATGTTCGTAAATCGATCGTTTTTCGATTGCAGATTTTTGGTCTGGTCATGATCATCGGGCTTGCTTTGGTGATGGGTCGATTCTATCAAGTTCAGATTCTAAAGCAAGATTATTATCAGCAACGCCTTGATGTGTATACTCGAAGGCTTTATTACGTAAGCTCACCAAGAGGTGAGATTCTCGATCGAAATGGTGAAGTGCTGACTTCCAATGCTGAGCAGCTTGTGATCACATACTTGCCACCTCTGAGAGTGAGCGAAAGAGAAAAATGGGAACTTTCAGGTCTTTTTGCTGAGTATTTTGAAGTGGACACCGATACCATGTCCATCTTTCAGCAAAAATCTGCTTTTTTACATTACTTCTATGATTTTGGATATCAGTTGTTGAGTGAAGAACAGCGACAACGTCATGCCCAGGGACAACTCAATCAAAATGAAATAAACATCTTGATTCGAGAGGCATTGAATGAAGATCATCTTCAAATGCTCTCAGATCAACAAAAGGCGGCATGGCTTATCAAGATGGCGATGGATGTACCTACGGGAGGCAGACCTAAGCCCATCAAAGAAAATGCCACAAAAGCAGAAGTTGCCTTTTTGATGGAACATCTTGATATGTTCAGAGGATTTGATGTTTCCGTTTCATGGAATCGCAGCTATCCTTTTGCAAGCACACTCAGGACTGTTTTAGGCTCCGTGACGAGTCAAACACAAGGCGTCCCTGCTGAGAGTTTGCTCTCTTATTTGGCACTTGATTACGCACGTAATGACGTCGTGGGGAGAAGCGGTCTTGAGTATCAGTATGAACAGCTGCTCAAAGGCTCCCGTTCCATTTACAATCTCAGCTATGATGATTTAGGAACAGGAGTGTTGGAGAACCTCCAATCAGGAAGCAAAGGGATGGATTTGATCACCTCTTTCGATATCAACTGGCAATTGCATGCAGATTCTGTGATCGAGCGTATCTTGCTTGAACATAAAGACAATCCTTATCGAAAGTATTTTGATACGGTCAACTTCGTGATCATGGATCCAACCAATGGAGATGTACTTGTCATGACCAGCATCACATTGACGGAAAACGGATTTATCTATGATCCGCTTGCAACGATAACCCGAGCCATGCCGATCGGATCGGCAGTCAAAGGGGCAACAGTTTACATGGGGCTCACAGAGGGAGTTGTAAGACCAAATGAAGTGATCATCGATCAGCCGATAAAGATTAGAGACACACCACTTAAAAGTTCTCATGTGAATCTTGGACGAGTCACCGATCAGACGGCGATTTCAAAGTCCAGCAACGTGTACATGTTTCATGTTGCCATGAGACTTGGTGGAGCAACCTATGTTTATGATGGGCCTTTGCGGATCGATCTGAGTACATTTGCACTGATGCGCAACTATTTCAGCCAGTTCGGACTTGGTACATATACACAGATAGATCTTCCCAATGAACAGACAGGCTTTAAGGGAGCTGCAACGTTGGGAGGTTTGCTTTTGGATTTTTCGATCGGGCAATATGATAACTATACCGTCATGCAGATGGCACAATATGCCTCAACCATCGCAAATGATGGCAAGCGCATTGCACCTCGGATCGTAACGGAGGCAAGATCCAATGAAACCGGTCAAACAACATTTCAGGCTGGAGTCAATGTTATTTCCATGTTGGATGATCTGCCTTCACTAAAACGTGTTCAATCGGGCATGAGATTGTGTGTGACAGATGATGGGTGTCGTGGATTTTTATCACGAATGGAAACTCCATTTGCTGCCAAGACCGGAACCGCACAAGCAACCACGATATTTCAAGGATCTACTGTTTCATCACCCAATTCGACTTTGATCACTTTCGGTCCTTATGGATTACCGAAAGTAGCAACGGCATGTCAGGTCCCCAATGCCTGGAACGACCAGTCACAAGTAAATATATGTCTGCAGATCACTGCTGAAATACTGAATTTTCGATACAATTAAGTAGCAATTGGAAATGTTGTATGATATACTATCAACGCGTGGATTGGAGGATGAGTGGATGAGAGATCAGATTATATTCAAGTGTACCGAATGCAATGAGGAAAACTACATCGGTACTCGTAACAAACGTAAACATCCTGAAAAAATGACAATTCAAAAGTATTGTCCAAGATGCAATAAAAAGACTGCTCACAAAGAGAAAAAATAACCACATCGATCATGTGGTTTTTTTTAGGAATTGTTGTTTTTGTTGGCGATGATAGAGTATGAAAACACTTGATGAACAACTAGAATACCTGATTGAACTAGCGATCAGTGAGCATGTAAATGACATCCACATCCAATGCAATGACCCTATCATCACTGTTGCCTTTCGCGGATTGCATGGATTGAAAGAAGTTCGCTGCATTGACCTGAAACCTGAGTTTATAGAGTTTTGCAAGTTTAAGGCCAACTGTGACAGTTCTGTCTATTCTATCCCGCAAACCGGAAGGTTTGAACTACTCATCGACAGACAACTGATCTTGATCCGTTTTTCGATCATCGAAACCTATCATGCCAAAAGTGTTGCACTAAGGATACTCAACGGTGTTTCCATCACTGGTTTTTCTCGTTTGACAAAAGATAAGAAAGCTATCGAGAAGTTACAGTCGTTTTCACACATCACCAATGGGCTATTGCTTTTTAGCGGCAGTACCGGTAGTGGTAAAACCACGACGATGCTCACATATCTCAAACACTTGCAACATAAACGTATTTATACGCTTGAAGATCCAATCGAACAACTTCATAGTCAGTTTATGCAACTGCAGATCAATGAAAAAAGAGGATTGACATATGCCAATGGTCTTTCCCATCTTCTAAGACACGATCCTGATGTGATCGTTTTAGGAGAAATTCGCAGTGAACATGAAGCAAAAGTAGCTATTTCTGCAGCTTATACGGGACATTTAGTGTGTTGCAGCATACATGCCGGTAGTGCATATCTTACATTGGGTAGATTGTTGGATCTTGGGGTTTCAACATATGATCTCCTGCATGTATGCAAAGCGATCATTTATCAAACGCTGCAAGTTGATACGAAAAGCAAATCACGGAGTGCTATTTATGAAATTCTGGATGATAAAGAAATCTCTAAGCTTCTTCTCAGTGCCTGATATGCATACATTAAAGCAAATCGATCTGCTTTTGCATCAGGACATGCCTTACTCTTATATCAAACAATCGCTCAAACTTAGATTTGAAACCCTTGATGAACTGGTCAGAGTGTGTTATTTCAAGATTGCTGAAGTGCATCGACGATTAAGCACACATTTCAAACAACATGAGTTGCTTGGTTTTTATATCCACCAGCATTACTTCAAAAATGACATCATTCGTATGATCACCAAGAAAACGTTTTATCCATGTGCGATGTTTATCATGAGCTACTGTTGTTTTCTTGTCTTTTACTTTGCGATTTTTCCGCTGTTTAAGACCTTGATCAAAGACATGAATAATGGTCTGCTCAACACTTATGTTTTGCTGAATCAGGTATTCTTGGTGATCTTATTACTGATAATTGTATTCTTGTTTATCATTGTAAAGTCACCATACAAACAGACATTGATCCTAAGAAAAATGCATCGAACCAATCCAAACAGCATCATTTTTGATTATTACAACGATGCATGGATCATGCTCTATGCCATGAGTCTCAAAGCAAACCATTCATCATTGATGACGATCGAGCTTTTGCGAAATCTACATCATTATCCTTATTTGCAAGCAAGTGCATATGATGTCTATATAAGATGTCAGAGTGGCCAAAGTCTTCATCAAGCAATGTGTGATGCTCAGCTTTCTAACATGTTGACACAATCGATCCAGTTAGGCATAGCTGCTAACGACTTGCCTCTATACATCGAGCGATTGTCTGTTTTGCATCATGATCTCTTTTTATTGAAACTCGAGCGTTTGATGAACAAGTTCAATCTCATGTTTTATGGTGGTATCGTCATTCACCTTCTTATGATCATCAATATCTTGCAAATGCCCCTGAGAATGATTCAAACAATGTTATAGGAGAAATCAATGAATAGCAAAGGATTTACGATGCTTGAAATGATGTTAGTGATCATGGTCGTTGCTTTATTATTTTTACTTACCATTCCCAATATTCATCAAGTGATGACCATCGTCCAAAAAAAAGGATGTGAAGCACAGCTGAGTGTGATCGATGCTGCCATATTACAATATTTCATGATCCATGACCAATATCCGATAACCATTGATCAAATGATAGAGCAAGGACTTCTCACTGATGCGCAAAGAACATGTCAAAATGGAAAAACAATCGAAATCATCGAAAATCAAGCTGCACTGCCATAGTGGAA
>CALFEZ010000216.1 GCA_937957895.1 uncultured Erysipelotrichaceae bacterium | reverse complement strand
GATCGTCCATAAACCTGAGTTTGTCAATCAAGCTGCCATTATCGGAACCTCCTTTGGAGGATTGACGGACAGTGTTCGTCTTGATGATCAAGTTTTGTATTTCAAACCGGGATTGGCTCATTTTTTGGAGCATCAGCTTTTTGAAAGTGAAATAGGCAACATCATGGGTGATTTTACTGATCTTGGTGCAAATGTCAATGCTTTCACTTCTCATCATGAGACCGCATATTACTTTTCGACAACCAACGATCTAAAACAACCTTTGAACTTGCTTTTGGATCTAGTGAGCAAAGCAACGATCACGGATGATTCTGTTGAAAAAGAAAAAGGAATCATCATCCAAGAACTGAACATGTACGATCAAATGCCTGAATCAGTCTTGATCAAAGAGACATTCAAAAATCTATACCAGCATCATCCCTTGATCCACGATATCGGAGGCTCGATCGAAAGTGTCACCTTGACTTCCAAAGATGACTTGATGCAAGCATATGATCTTTTTTATCATCCGAGTAACATGCAACTGGTGATCGTTACCCATCATCCAATCAATGATGTGATCGAGTGGATCGACGAACATGAGTTCTCACAAAGAATTTCAAGCAAACCAAATACACATCATGATTTTTTACTCGATGGAGTGGATCATCTTCCTCGCCGACATATCATCAATATGGATGTTTCACAAAACAAACTTACGATTGGCATAAGAGTAACACCATGTTCTATCAACAAGAAAGATCTGCTCAAACAACAGTGGGCACTCAAAGTACTTTTGGAAACTCATTTTAGCGAAGTCAACTCTGAATACCAAACATGGATGGATCAAGGGGTCATCAATGAATTGTTTGATTATGATGTTGATGTCAAACAAGATTATGGCCATGTCCTTTTTCTTTTAGAAGATATTCATGTTGATGATGCATCCAAGTTTATTCATCATCAAATCACAAAGATCACGCCTTCTGAGCAAATTCTCACACAACTCAAACGTCGTTATTTCTTCAGTAATCTAAGAATATTCAACCGACCAACATCTTTGATGACACAACTACTTCATTATCAGTTGGATGGGATAAACTAGTTCGATCTTCTCGATGTGATCCAGAGTTTGACCATGGATGATCTCAACTTGGCCAAGCAACAGATCATCGACAGTCCGTTTTCGGTGATCGAAATGAAAAAA
>CALFEZ010000215.1 GCA_937957895.1 uncultured Erysipelotrichaceae bacterium | reverse complement strand
AAATGCCACAGAACGTCTTTATAGTTCGATGTATGATCACTTCGATAAGGAAGGTATCTATGTCGATATCGTTTCCGGAGAAGCATTGTTTTGCTCTAAAGACAAGTACGATGCCGGGTGTGATTGGCCTTCATTTACACGACCGATCACACCTTTGAAACAAATCAAGGATTTTTCCCATGGCATGTATCGTATCGAAGTGCGCTCTTTAGAAGCAGATTGTCATTTGGGACATGTGTTCGATGATGGCCCCACCGACAAAGGTGGATTGCGTTATTGCATCAATGGAGCAGCTTTGCGATTCATTCCCAAAGAAGAAATGAAAAAAGAAGGCTATCAAGCATATCTGACATTATTTGAGTAAGTTTGTACAACCAAAAAAGACACCTTGATATCAAGGTGTCTTTTCAGTTTCTCCTATCTGATTCAGGGCATTTCATGAAGCAGGATAAACAATGGGTCTACCTTAAAGCAATGAAACTAAGATGGCGGCCAGTCACCGGGATCCTGCGAAAACAGAAATATTTGTCAGGATCATCGTATGTGCACTCATTTGAAAGAGTGATGTTTTTTTGAGGAACCCCATGTTTGGTCATTTGATATACGTTCATCATGATGGCATCCAAATAAGCAAGATCCTCATGGTGGATGTCCAAATAGGGGAGTAGTTCCGGGCTTTTTTGTCTGACAAGGGTGATGACATCGTTTTTGACCGGGAAATTGGCTTTGGTCAAGGCCGGTCCGATATAAGCATGGATGTCATTCGGATCGCATGCTTCCTGTTCTATCCAATGGCTGATTAGTTTGGATGTGATCTGTTTGATCGTGCCTGCCCATCCTGCATGGATGGCACCGATCAATCGTTTGGATGGACAATACAACAACACCGGAACACAATCGGCATGAAAGATGGCGATCACCGTATTTTTTTGGTCGGTATACAATGCATCGACATCAAAGATACTGCTGGATTCTTCAAATACACCTCGACCGATATCTTCTTGGGTAACCTTATGGAAGTGATCACTGTGGGTGATCTTGGGAAAGACCCACCGCTCAAGCGGGATGCCGACGTTTTGTGCCACGATCATTCGGTTGGTCCTTACATCATCCGGATCATCATTGACATACAATCCGACATTGAGTGAATCATACGGTGGTTTGCTGACACCACCAACACGGGTCGTCGTTCCTGCGACGACATCTTTGCTGATATTCCAATACATGATTGACATCGTTGTTCACCTCGGTAACATTATAACGAAAGATGCTCTATTTGTATAGAATTAGCACTTGTAAGTTGACAGTGCTAAAATGTTTGGGTATAATGTTGGCAGAGTGAATAACTCAGTGCTAAAACAGGTGATGCCATGTTAAGTGAACGCAAGATAGTGATCTTTAAAGCGATCGTGGAAGAGTTTATCCAAAGTGCTGAGCCGGTCGGCTCAAAGACGTTGTTAGAGAAGTATGACATGAAATTCTCATCAGCCACGATACGCAATGAAATGATGGAGCTTGAAGCCATGGGATTGATCGAAAAGACGCACACTTCAAGTGGGCGCATCCCATCGACCAAAGGCTATCATTTTTATGTCGAACACTTGATGGAAGATCGCCAGGATGAGCGAATCGAATATGCACTTTCTCAGGTGTTTACCGATCGTCAGATGAACATCCAGGAAGTGATAAAACGTAGTTGTGACATCCTTTCTCAGATGACCAATCTGACAACCATCGTTTTAGGACCGGATTCAAACATCCAACGCTTGGCTTCGATCCAGCTGATCCCGCTTAGTGATCGCAGTGCGATGGCCGTGTTTGAAACCAGTGAAGGTCACAGCGAGAGTCGGATCTTCAATTTCGATGATGATATTTCGATCAGCGAGATCCAAACATGCTGTACCGTTCTCAATGAACGGCTGACAGGGACCCCGCTTAATGAAGTTGTAGCGAAGATGAACATCATTCGTCCGATTCTGGCAAAAAAGATCGCCCATTATGAAGTGCTCTTTGAGGCATTCATCAATGCTTTTTTACGATTTGCTGCAGACAACATGTATCTCAGCGGTCAAAGCAATCTCATGCATCAGCCGGAGTTCGCTGATGTTGAAAAGCTCAAGCAAGTCATGAAACTGCTTGAAAACAGTGCATTGTGGCGAACGATCGGACATAATAAAGGAGATCTGCTGTTACAAAAAGGCGATCAAGCCCAATTGGTGTGGATGGATGACATGGCCGTCATTACTTCCACGATCAAGATCAAGGATCGCGATAGTGGCCAGCTGATGGTATTAGGGCCTAGTCGTATGGAATATGATCGCATCCTGTCCATGATCAAAACCTTGACAAAAGCCATCGAACAGATTTATGGAAAGGAAGACGAAGATGAGTAAACAAACCAAAAAGAAAATGTCAGAACAGACCGAAGAAACGAAGGCGGATCTTTCAAAAACAGAGCAGCCACAGCCTCAAGAACCTGAGTTGAGTGAACTAGAAAAAGCATATGAAACGATCGCTTCACTTCAAAAACAGTTGGATGAGAGCAAAAACGAGTATCTAAAAGCGTATGCGGATACTCAGAACATCAAAAAGCGTTTGATGGCTGATTTTGAAAACAAAAGCAAGTTTGCGATCAAGTCATTCGCTTTGGATGTCCTATTGGTCATCGACAATTTGCAACGGGCATTGGCTGATGACAAACAAGATCTTGAGTCATGGCGAAAAGGGATCGAAATGATCTATCAGCAATTGATCGAAGCCCTTGAAAAAGAAGGGGTCACCCCGATCGCTGCCAATGGCAAAACCTTTGATCCTAATGTACACCATGCCATTGCGATCGAAGAAACCAAAGAAGCAGAACCAAACACCGTCATCGAAGTATTCCAAGACGGATATATGATCAAAGACAAGTTATTAAGACCAAGTGTCGTCAAAGTAAGTGAAAGGAACAGTGAAGAGGAATGAGTAAAATTATCGGAATCGATTTAGGAACGACCAACTCGTGTGTTGCCGTATTGGAAGGGAAAGATGTGGAAGTCATCACAAACCCGGAAGGCAATCGCACAACCCCGTCGGTCGTGGCATTTAAAAATGGAGAACGCATCGTAGGTGAAGCGGCAAAACGTCAGGTAGTGACCAACAAAGAATCGGTCATGTCGATCAAACGCCATATGGGCAGTGACCACAAAGTCACCCTTGAAGGAAAACAGTATACACCGCAGGAAATCTCAGCGATGATCTT
>CALFEZ010000214.1 GCA_937957895.1 uncultured Erysipelotrichaceae bacterium | reverse complement strand
ATGGTGTCTTCAATAGCCAATCAAGATAGGTTCTTATCACTCCGGACTCACCGGATGCTTGTGGCAGCATCTCATAACGTGCCAACTCTTCCAGTGCTTTTTGTTTGATGTTGTCCGGATATGGATTTTCTTCGATCAGACGACGAATATCATCGCCGTCTTCATCTTTGATGGGGACATCTCCGAGCTCTTCTTTGATCGCACGCAGTTTTTCACGCAAATAATACTCTCGTTGATTGTCTTCGATGCGCTCTTTGACTCGTTCATTGATATCCGTTTCGATCGATGAAAGCTGTTTTTCGGTTTGCAATTCGCTGATGATGATCATCAGACGTTCATTGATGCTCAATGTTTCCAAAAGCAGTTGCTTCTTTTCAAGCGGCAATGGGAAAAATTGTGCAAACTGATCAGAAAGCTGGACCGCAGATACTGCCTCGGGCAGTTGATTGATCATCTCGGTTGGGAAGTTCATGTTGCTGGCTGCCACATTTTCCAGTTCTTTGGCAATGCGACGTATCAGCGCCATCTCTTCCATACCATCGCCGGAAATGTTTTCTCTGGCGATGACGGTCGCAAAGAACATGCGGTCATCTTCGCTCATGCGAAGCAATTCCGCACGTTGAAGACCCGTAAAGGTCACTCGCATGAACCCTTCTTTGCGTTTGATATTTTTGATGCGGCACAATGTTCCAAAGCGGAAAAGATCTGCCTCTTTCGGATCATTGACCATGATGTCTTTT
Source organism: uncultured Erysipelotrichaceae bacterium (assembly GCA_937957895.1). Taxonomy (GTDB): domain Bacteria; phylum Bacillota_I; class Bacilli_A; order Erysipelotrichales; family Erysipelotrichaceae; genus UBA6182. Next base: position 3,563 of record CALFEZ010000214.1, on the reverse strand, counting down.
TGACTGACGAGCCATACGTGGCCGTTGAAATAAGCATTTGATTCTTCGACTGCGTTCACGCTCTTTTCGCGCCCGACTTCGATCATGATATCCTGATTAGGGAAAACGACGATACCGCGGGTTGCGATCACCGGAACACTTATTTCAATTTTTTCTTCGTCCATCCAACGACCCTCCTTCTATGTTATTGCAGCGCTGACTCCTTTAAAAAGTCAAATGCTGTCTTTAGTCGCCATTCTTTATGGACGACTTCCTTATGGATCAACTGCTTGATTTTCTCAAGCTCGATTCCATAATTCTTAGCAATTAAACCATATTCTCCATCCAATTGCTCGTCTGTTGCTTCAAAGCCTTCCGCTTTTGCGATCGCTTCGAGCACCAAACGCAATTTGATCTTTTTCTCAGCATCTTTTGAAAGCTGTTCTCTTAGAAACTCCTCAGTTTGACCTGTAAGTTGCATGTACAGATCCAACGTGTAGTTTTGACTTTCAAGACGTTGTTTGAAATCATTGAACATGTGATCTGTTTCTTCTTGGATCATGACATCAGGGATTTCAACTTCACTGGTGTCGACCACCGCTTTGAGGATCTCTTCTTCAAATTTGAGCTCAGCATCATGTTCTTTTTTATGCTCTAAATCGTTCATGACAGTTTCTTTTAACTGATCGACGGTTTCCACGCCTTCTTTTGCCAGGTCTTTGACAAACTCATCGTCTAATTGTGGAACATGACGCTTTTTGACTTCATGCACCTTGACTTTGAACTCCACAGGTGCCCCTTGAAGCTCTTCCACACCATAATCCTGCGGGAAAACAACATTGAGCGACAACTCCTGATCCTTGACGGCACCGATCAATCCTTCTTCAAAACCGGGGATAAAACTTGCAGATCCCAGTTCAAGCGGATAATTTTCACCTTTTCCGCCTTCAAAGGCAACACCATCTTTGAATCCTTCAAAATCGATGACGACTGTATCTTTGTCAGCTGCCGGTTCATCACTGATGACCAGTTCAGCATGGTCATTGAGGATTTTGTCCAGTTCTTTTTCAAGATCGCTGTCCAACACTTCGATCGCCGGTTTTTCAACACGTACGGATTTGTAATCGCTCAAATGGACTGTAGGCTCTACCGGAACGATGAAGTCCAGAGTAATGGTCTCTTTAGAAAGATCAGAGACATCCAAAGATGCCTGACCGACCGGTTTTAGATCTTGCTCCTGCACTCCAAATTGATATGCCTCATTGGCGATCATGTCGATTGCTTCATTGAAAACCGCTCCATCACTGACTTGCTTTCTGATCAACTCTTTTGGAGCCGTGCCTTTTCTAAACCCGTCGATCTCTACATTTTTGGCAAGTTTGCTGAATGCTTTTTCCTGCAAATCTTTCCAAGGTTGATCTTCGATCGTTACCTTCAACACTCCGGTTGATTTTTCATTTAACTGCCATGTTGATTTCATAATTTCTCCTTTTTCGTATGACTATTATAACACACCTCTTAGCACTGTCAATTAATGAGTGCTAACATGCGATAGTTCCTGCAAAGCGTCTTCATCGACGTCATACAAGATCTTGATCTGCTGCCATTGCTGTTTGTCTTCCATGGCCAGCAGTACATATCGGATGATGGCAAAACCCAATGGTCTTTGCTCATCTTCCTCCAAGTTCAACGGTAAATGCAAAATGCTTTCCTGCATCAGGATCTGAAGACACATCTGCATCAAACTTGGATTATCGTTTTCAAACACTTCCCGGATCAACCGGACGATCGCCTGAAAACCTTCTGATTCTTCGATTCCCATCACATACATCGGTATAAACTCATACCGATACCCATTTCTGTTTAATACGAAGGTCATGCTGAGCCGTTGCTCGATGCAAAGTTGTATCAATAAACCAATGACCAATGGATCGTGGTTACGATCAAAAAGATCCTGTATCTGATTTGCATAATGGGTCAATGGTACTTCCTTCAGATAGGAAAGTGCCACCAGCGGATGGTCATCCGATCGTAGCATCTCAAAGCACTTTTCAGGTTCGATGTGCTTTTTGATCGGTAGTTGATTACTCAGGATCTCTTGTTTGTACTGAGTGTACACTTCAAGATAACCTTTCGGCAAATACGGCTGTGCCAACTCACTTTCGATCAAGATCAATGCCTGATCATATGCTTTATCCTTCATGTATCGATCGATGAGTTCTCTGATTTCATCCATGGTTGACCTCTTGCATATTATACATCAAACAGCACGATTATACACGGCAGACACATGTTTGCGATTGCCATGGATAAACACGAAGAAAGCGATCATGCCCACGGTACTCATCCCGATGATGATGTGGGTATATTCGAAGAATTCTCCCATGGTCCCGGCAAAGAATCTTCCGATGATCATTCCCAGCGCTACCAGGATGTGATAGAAACCATTGATGCGACCTCTTTTTTCAGATGGAACATAGCTTTGGACCGAAGACATGCGGATATTGAAAGAGTTGATGAACAAAATACCGGACATCACCTGGACTCCCAACATCATCCAATAAAGCACCAGCAACAATATGGCATTGAGGATGTTCAACGAGAAATACACCATCGCTGCCACAGCATAACGCAGATGGATCGGCACTTTGAAAATATAGTGCAGCAACCCACCGATCAATCTTCCAGCAGTGATAAATGAGATCAGCCATGCATAGTGATTGACTGTCAGTGTCGGATGATTTTCAAAAAACGGATAAAGCAAAACATTGAGCCCTTCTCCGGACATCATAAATACAAAGAAGAAAACAAAGATCGCCAACAACCCTTTTTCTTTCGACAGATAAGAAATACCTTCCTGTACCATTGCTTTGAATGATTGTGCTTTATGGGCTATGTTGTTCAAATGCTTTTCCTGGACTTTGATTTGCATTTCAAACAATGAAGCGATAAGCAGTAAAACCCCTTCGATCAAAAATATACCCGATGGTCCATACGTGTTGAAGATCACCGCCGCGATCGGAAACATTACCGTGTTGACGGTAGGATAGATCAAAGAACTGATGGCATATCCTTTTTGCATCATCTTATCGGGGATCAGCTCCGGAAACAATGACTCATATGCAATCCCATAGATGACACCGTTACATGAAATGATAAATCCGAGCACCATGTATGCCGTGTAATTGAAATATCCATCTTTGGTAGCATATCCAATAAGCAAAAACAAGATCCCCATCAGCATGTCTGAAGTTACGATGATGTTGCGGCGTGAGAAACGATCGATAAAAGGACCGATAAACAACGGAAGCAAGATGTTCGGGATCATGATGACCGCCGAAAAAATCGCAGACAACATCGTGGACTGCGTTTGATTGTATATGAGCACGCTAAGTGCGAAGTTGAGTCCTACTCCACCGATCGCCGAGATGATCGTCCCGATGGTGATCGTGGTGTAGTTCTTTGTCCACAAAGTCTGCATATGGTCTCCTCTTTGTTTTTCAAAGCACTAAAAAGATGCTTTCAGCCACATAAATATATCAGAAAATAGACATTCTAACAAGCATCATCAAAAGACAAAATCC
>CALFEZ010000213.1 GCA_937957895.1 uncultured Erysipelotrichaceae bacterium | reverse complement strand
GTATACAACACTGTTATTGATATTGGATGCGGAACAGGAGCTCTTTGTATGGTGCTTGCCCAAAAAGGATATCAGGTAACAGGCTTGGATGCGTCATCAAAAATGCTTGAGATAGCCAAAAGAAAGGCACAGCATCAAAACATCAGATTCGTTGAGGGAAACGTGTTTGATATTCCTTTTGAAATGGATCACTTTAACGTGATCATCAGTAGTTATGTGGTACATGCATTTGAAGCAAAAATCAGAAGAAAGTTATATAAGCATTATGTCGACCATGCAAAAAGTGATGTGTATATCATCGACTTCAACAACAAACGTCGTTGGTTGATCGATGTGATCGAGTATGCTGAAAGATCTGATTATCAGAACTTTATCATCCAAGGTCCTCAAGAGATCTCAACCATGTTTCCAAACACCAGGATCATCCAAGGAGCGGAGTACACAAATGTGTACCATATCAAAAAGCAGGGTGATGCTAACCTATGATAAAACACCGCATCATGTTGAGATGCGGTGTTTTTTGATGCTTTAATCTAAATAAACATCAATAAACTTAATGCCATGACTGCCATCCCAGCGATCAAACCGTAGATCGAAAGATGGTGAAATCCGTATTTTTCTGAAGCTGGCAGCAGTTCATCCAAACTAATGAACACCATGATACCGGCAACTCCAGCAAATAAGACACCAAACAATGTATCTGACAAAAACGGCATCAAGATCAAGTACCCGACGATGGCTCCCAATGGTTCTGTCAATCCTGATAAGAATGAGTAGAGAAATGCTTTGCGTTTAGAGCCTGTTGCATAATAAATCGGTACGGAAACCGCAATACCTTCCGGGATGTTGTGGATGGCAATGGCGATCGCGATGGGGATCGCAAGTTCCGGTGCTTGAAGTGCCGTGATGAATGTTGCCAACCCTTCCGGGAAGTTATGGATGGCGATCGCAACGGCAGTGAACACTCCCATCCGCATGAGGTTGTCTTTGCTTGGGGCATCTTCTTCGAGTTGCTCTACGGTGTAGAGTTCATGGGGGTTTTCTGCTTTTGGGATAAACTTATCGATAATGGCGATCAGAAGCATTCCGCCAAAGAATGAAATCACCGTGATCCATGATCCCATCACTTCACCAAGTTCCATGACAAGCGCATCCTGGGCTTTGACAAATATTTCGATCAGTGAAACATAGATCATGACCCCGGCTGAAAATCCCAATGCCAAGGAAAGAAACTTGGTATTGGTGGTTTTGGCAAAAAAGGCAATGAGACTGCCGATCCCGGTTGCAAGACCAGCAAACAATGTAATCAAAAAAGCAAACAATACAGGATTCATGTGTAAACTCCTATCTAAATAGTGATAAATGATGGATGTGGTATAAGATTCACTCCATTTGATGACGTCATTAACGCATTAAATGGACATGCAGGGTTTTCTGTTTAATAGTAAAATAGCCGCATTCAATATATCAGATTATCAGGGATGTTTCAACAGATCTATTTAAAAAAGAAGCAAAGATCATGATTCAATAAACCGTGAAACGAAAAAGATTGCACTTACCAAAAGTTGAAATATGAGCTTCGAAGTTATAAAATGATGGTTAAGCGAAAGGAAGTATTATGATAACAACCGTATTATTTGATTTGGATGGGACACTGTTGCCTATCGAGTTGGATGATTTCCAAAACGTATATTTTGAAGCATTGACAACTAAACTTAACGACATCGTCGGTCCAAAGCAGTTGATCAAGATGATCATGGCAAGCACCAAAGCAGTTGTCGAAAACACCAATAAAGTCAAAAACGAGGTGGTTTTTATGGATGCTCTAAAAAGCTTTGTCGGAGAAGATAACTTGAAGGTATATCAAGAACGTTTCATCGATTTTTACAACAATGAGTTTTCAGTTCTCAAAACGGTCATCAATCCCAACCAACACATGATCGAAGCAGTGTCTTTGTTGAAGGAAAAAGGATATGATCTTATCGTAGCCACAAACCCGTTGTTCCCAAAGATTGCCATAGAAAAAAGGATCCGATGGGCAGGATTTGATGTGAGCGACTTTACATACATCACCTCTTTTGAAGACAATCATTACTGCAAACCTCATCCGATCTATTATCAAGAGATCCTTGATGAGACCAACAAAAACCCGAAAGAATGCATGATGGTAGGCAATGATCGTTTAGAAGATTTGATTGCAGCAAAGCTTGGCATCAAAACGTACTTGATCACCGATCATCTGATCGAACGTGATGTGGATTTAATGCCGGATCATACTGGACGATATGAAGACTTTTTGCATTATGTAAAAAACATGCCAGATGTAAACAACAAAGGAGAATAACATGGAGTGGAGTTTAAAAGAACTATATCAATCATTTGATGATCCTGATTTCAAACAGGACATCGAAAGGATCAAAGTACTGTCTGTCGAAGCGAATCAATGGGCAGATCAGGGTATTTCAAAAGAAGATACGATAAATGCACTGTTGACATACATCGAACAAAGCATCGAAGTTTCAACCTTACTTACAAAAACCATGGTGTTTTCCAGTTTGACAAGTGCAACCGATGCCAAAAACGATCAAGCAATTTATTATTTGAATCACATCCAGGAGCTTTCTACAGCTTTTGTCAGACCAGGGGTGAAATTTCAGATGTTCATCAAAGACATCGAAAATCTTCAGGACCTTATCGATAGTGATCCAGCTTTGAAGGAATTTGAGTTCTTCTTGAATGACACTCAAAAGCGGGCTTCCTATCTTTTGAGTGAAAAGGAAGAGGTGCTCATTTCCAAGATGAACATGACCGGAGCAAAAGCATGGGAAAACCTCCAAAACAAAGTAACCTCGACATTGATGGTCGATGTGAAACTTGATGGAGAAACCAAATCACTCCCATTGCCGGCTGTTCGGAATCTTGCTTATCATGCAGAAGCAAGTGTGAGAAAAATGGCATATGAAGCAGAGTTTGAGGCATACAAAAAGATCGAGGAAGTATCAGCATCTGCCCTTAATGGTATCAAAGGCGAAGTATTGACACTCAGTCAGTGGCGGGGATACGAAAGCCCTTTGGAAGAAACGTTGCTGAAGTCACGTATGGACAAACAAGAGCTTAATGCCATGTTGAGTGCGATTGAAAAATCATTGCCGAGTTTTCATCGGTATTATAAACACAAAGCCAAACTACTAGGACACAAAAATGGGCTTCCATTTTATGACATGTTTGCACCGATAACGGCAACATCCACGACATACACATACACTCAGGCCATGGAGTTCATCATCAAGCAGTTTGCTACCTTCAGCAAAGAGTTGGCTGATTTTACGCGCTTTGCGTATGAAAACGATTGGCTCGACATCACTCCAAGACCCGGCAAACGAGGAGGAGCGTTTTGCGCCAACATCCATCCCATCAAACAAAGCAGAGTGTTATCAAATTTTGACGGGAGCTTCTCCAATCTGACTACGCTGGCTCATGAACTTGGACATGCTTATCATGGACATCAACTTAAAGACGAATCCATCCTAAACAGCAGATACCCCATGCCGATCGCTGAGACAGCATCGATCTTTTGCGAAAGCATCGTTGTCAATGCAGCCATGAAGGAAGCAGATGATCAGGAGAAGATCGCCATTTTGGAAGCTTCGATCTCTGATGCGGGACAAGTGATAGTGGATATCTACAGTCGTTACTTGTTTGAAAGCTCATTGTTTGACAAGAGAAATCAGGGAGTCGTTTCAGTGGAACAACTCAAAGCATTGATGATCAATGCTCAAAAACAAGCTTATGGTGATGGGCTGGATCATGATGTGTTGCATCCATACATGTGGTTGAATAAACCGCACTACTATTCTGCGGGATTGAACGTCTATAATTTCCCATATGCATTTGGATTGTTGTTTGCAAAAGGTCTTTATGCTCAATATCTGGTTGAACAAGCATCGTTTGTTGAAAAGTACGATCGTTTGCTTCAAGCAACCGGAAAAGCAATGATCAAAGATGTGGCGTTGATGGCAGATGTCGATGTTACGAAACCGGAATTTTTTGAACAATCACTGGCATTGATTGAGCAAGACATCGAACAATTCATATCATTGACCAGCAAAGACTTTGAGTGATCAAAGTCTTTCTTCTGTTTTGAGGGAACATGAAATCGAATCTCAATGAATTATATCCCAATATTTTCACTAGAAAATCCACGCGCTCATTTTTGGATATGCCTTTAAAAAAGGAGGATTTGCATACGATTTTTGACAGGATCAAAACCTTTCGATCATTGCCATCGATCGACCAAAACTGGCAGATCATCTATGAGTTGGACGATGGTAAGAAGCTATACAATGTAAATGCGCCTGCCTATTTTGTGTTTATCATCAAAAAGAATCCGTTGTTTTTTGTACAAACCGGCTATGTGATGCAGCAGTTGGATTTATTTTGTAGTTTGATGGGAATTGGTACATGTTGGATAGGATTGAGCAGAGCAAAACCCATCAAAGATGACGATGATATATATGAGACGATTCGGATGGCGGTTGGTTATGCCAAAAAAGATGTCCATCGGAAATACAAAGATCAGTTCAAACGATTTCCACTTGATATCATAGCCAACAACCATCGTTATAAAGACATTATCGAAGCAGCACGGATGGCACCATCAAGTTTGAATAGTCAACCTTGGTATTTCACGAGTGATGAAGGAACCATCACCTTATCTAAAAGAAGGTCTTTACAGCCACATAACATCTTTTCTCAACGATTCATCGAGATCAACTGCGGCATTGCACTTTTGCATGTTGTTACAGCATTGGAAAACAAAGGCATAAGATATGAGATGATCATCAACAAGCAACCACAGCAAGACAAGTCATGGATCGCCAAGATCCAGCTTGAAACAGAACTTTCATAACAAGATGAGTATGCATGGTTTGAAGAACAATATGATATAATGATGAAAATATGAATGCACAAGGAGTGTGATCATGGCAAAGAAAACTAGTTTGCACTCACCGGCGTATGCTCAGATCGCTTTGGATATCGCAGCAAGGATCGCGCGTGGAGAACTGGAAGAAAACTCCAAAGTTTCAGGGCGCACAAAAATGTCAAGTGAATACGGAGTATCACCGGAAACCATCCGACGTGCGATGATCCTGTTAGAACAAACAGGAATCGTTTATGTGGCAGAAAAAAGCGGAGTCATCATCAAATCCAAAGAAAAAGCACACGAGTATTTGCAGCAATACTCGTATGATCTAGGTGTTGAAAAACTAAAAGATGAGCTTAAACAAGCACTTTCACAAAAGGCTGCCATCGACAAGAAAATCGTTGAGATCGTCGATCAGATCGTTGATATGAACAATCGCCTCAGCAACATCGATCCACTCAAAAAGTTTGAGTTTGTGATCCCGGAAGATAGTTGGTTGGTCAATCGATCACTCAAACAATCCAAGTTTTACCAAAATACACAGGCGACCGTGATCGCTCTTAAGCGCGATCGACAGCAGCTGACATCACCAGGTCCGGATATCAAGTTTAAAGGCAATGATGTGATCGTCGTGATCGGCAATGTCGATACGATGGACACTGTCAGGTATTTTATTGAAAAGAAGTCCAAAGATTAATGTCTTGTTTTTTGATTATTTTCATGTAAACTATGATCAAGGTATAAGGGGCAATGATGGAGATTTATATCGTTTTTTCAAAGACAGGGACATGGTTGTCTAGGATACTTTCAAAAGCCGGACATTTCAAGTACATGCACTCTTCGATCAGTTTCGAACAGGATTTGTCGATCATGTATTCTTTTGGCAGACTCAAAGCAAACAATCCATTTATTGGTGGATTTGTCAAAGAAAGCATCCATCAGGGAGTGTATCAGTTCTCCAAGAAAAACGAGATGAAGGTTTTCAAGATGCATTTGACCCAACAACAGGGAGAAATGCTCAAACATGAGATTGAAAGATTCGAAAAACAATCCGAGTTGTATCATTACAACTTTTTGGGGTTGGCATTTATTCCGCTGAAAGTGAAATATGTCAGAAAAAACCATTACTTTTGTTCTCAGTTTATTTCGGAGTTGTTTATCAAGATCGCGATTTTGGATCAAAGCATCCGTCCCGAATGGACCAGCCCCAGAGATCTTATCAAGTATCTGGATCTTGAGCTTGTTTTTGAGGGGTACATCCGCGACTATCCATTGTTAGATACTCATAAAGAAAACTACGGTTACTCATCAACATTGACTGACCGTTGATATAGATAAAAGAAAAAGGGAAAATCGATGAAATACACAAAACAGGAGAAGAGCTGGATTTTGTACGATGTGGCCAACTCGGCCTTTATATTGATCGTCACAGCAACGATCCCCATCTA
>CALFEZ010000212.1 GCA_937957895.1 uncultured Erysipelotrichaceae bacterium | reverse complement strand
AAACTAAGTAAAGTTATACTAATAGAAATTCAAAAAAATACATATAAAAACAAACAATCGCAGTGATCCGCTGTTTGCGACGAGTCATGAATCAACCTCCATATACTACACTATTCTACCATAAGTACGGTTAGTATTCCCAAAAAAAAAGCCCATAAGGGCTTAAAAGATAAAACCTACAACATTGATATCGATGCTGGAACATTGATACTCAGTCATGTCTTTGATGGTCTTTGCGATCTTGTCCTGTAGGCGTTCGATCACTGCATTGACATTTTTTCCATATCTAACATTGATATCAACAGCGATACCCAACTTGTTGTTGCTCAACTTCACATCAACTGACTTTGAGAATTTTCCGGTTGCCAGTTTGACATCCTCATCATCTTCAATCGAAAATGTTGTAATCAGTTCAAAAGCATGTTTGGTTATTGCGATCAATCCAAGATCTTCTTTTGGTTTTAATAGTACATATTCATTTGCCATAGTTTTCACCTGGACCTATTGTATCATAAGATGTCTTTAAAAACTATTCATCTTTGAACCATTTATCAACAAGTGCCTGAAGGGTTCCGTTTTCTTTCAAGACAGCAATGGCAGCATTGACTTCTTCCAGAAGCTGTGAATTCTTCGGCAAAGCGACCGATACTCCGTTGACTTCAATCAAATATTGTTCGATCACGTCATTTGTCAGTTCAAATGTCATCAAAGTGTCAAACTGATTGACATACTCTTTTGCGGTTGGTCCTTCGATGACGATAAAGTCCAAACGTCCCGAAGTTACTTCCAATACCATCTGGGTCACACTGGTACGAGGGTCAAGTGTCAGATTGAACTCGGATTGCAGTTGATTGATCATTTGTTCTTGGATAGTTCCGATCTGTACACCTACCTTTTTATTGGCAATGTCGTTCGTCGAGTTGATTTGACTCGATTTCAATGCCAGTACAAAGAAAGGACTTTCTTCATCTCCTACATAATATGAATCAGAAAACAGCACATCTCTTCCTGGATCTGGAGACATCGCGGCGATCGCCATGGCTCCCCTGTTGGAGTTAAGAGCAGCGATGATACCGTCAAAGTCCATGTCTTCCCAAATGATCGTGACACCCATGACTTCCGCCAGAGCTTCACCAAACTCGATGTCAAATCCAATCAGATTGCCATCGGTGTCGATCATTTCATAAGGGTAGTAACCTGAGCTTGTCAATACGACAAGCGATTCTGTTTTGTTGTTGGTGCATCCTGCAATCATAAGCAGAAGTGCAACCAAAGCTAGCATTTTTTTCATTTTAGTTCTCCTTTTAGTGTTTATAGCATGTTTTGTAAGAATTTTTTCGCTCTGTCCGACTTTGTATGTTCAAAGAATTCTTTGGTAGGAGCCATTTCAACGATCTGTCCTTGATCCATGTAAATGATCACATCAGCCACCTCTTTGGCAAAGTTCATCTCATGGGTCACCAAGATCGACAACAACTTCTTCTCTGTAACTTTTTTGATAACATTGAGCACTTCTACCGTCATTTCCGGATCAAGAGCACTTGTTGGTTCATCAAACAGCAGTACTGTAGGTTGCATGGCCAAGGCTCTGGCAATGGCGATCCTTTGTTTCTCTCCACCGGATAGCTGGGCAGGGTAATGTTCTAGACGATGTGCACATCCAACTTCTGTCAGTTTTTCGATGGCGATTGCTCTTGCTTGCTCTTTGGTCAGTTTTTTGACTTTCTTAAGTGCAAACATGACGTTATCGATCGCAGTGAAGTGTTCAAACAGATTGAATGACTGAAACACCATCCCGATACCTGGTCGCAGTCGCTCCAAGGCTTTGGTTTGACTTACGATATCCACCCCATCGATCCAGATCTGACCCGTGGTTGGAACCTCCAATCCATTGAGCATCCTCAAAAGTGTGCTTTTTCCGGATCCACTGACTCCAATGATGGCATAGATCGTGTCATCTTCAAATTGGACATTGATATCTTTGAGTACTTCGAGATTGTTGAATGACTTGCTTACTTGTTCAACTTTGATCATAGCTTAGTTTCCTTTCAAGATATTTGCCTCCCAATGATAGAAGTTTGTTTAATGTGTAATATATGACTCCAACGATCAGCATCGGTTCGATGACCCGAAAGGTCGTACCGGAAATGATCGCTTGACGACGCAGTAGTTCGCTTACACCAATAAATGATGCCACCGATGTTTCTTTTGTAAGTGTGATGAACTCATTGATGATTGCCGGCAACACGTTTCGAAGTGCTATGGGAATAATGATAAACAAAGCAATGTCTTTTTTTGATACTCCCAAACTGGTAGCTGCTTCGATCTGGCCTTTTGGGATCGAGTTGATCCCGGCTCTGAGTACTTCAGAAAGATATGCAGCTGAGTTAAGAGAAAACACAACGAAAGCCGAAGTCAGTGCTGCCGGAACGAATCCATCGATGATGCTGCTGATCCCATAGTGGAAAAACACTAGTTGAAACAGCAGTGGTGTCCCTCGAAAAAAGTCGATGAAAAACGAGGTTATCTTTGCAAGGACATTTTTTTTGCTGGTGATCAAACTAAGGATCAATCCAAGAAGCGTTCCGAAGATTGCACCTACGGCTGCGATCTTAAGTGTTACTTCGATCCCCTGCAACAAAAACGGCAGATATGGTAATGTTAATGTAAAATCAATGTTCATGGTTGCCTCCAAAAATAGAAAAAACGTCCTGCAAAAGGACGTGATTACGCGGTACCACCTTTATTCCGATCCATGTGGATCGACACTCATCGTTAACGCAGATCGCGAAATGGCCTCATGATTCGACCATTTAGCTCCAAAGCACGTTCACACATGTTCATCTACTTGTCTTTCACCACTTCACAAGTCGCTGCTTAGAGAATCACTGTGCTACTACTCTTTTTCATAGCTGATGAGACTATTATACGCATATGTAAATAAAATGCAAGCATAAAATCATTTATTTTCAATATTTTCAAAGAAATGGCGAGTGGTGAAGTAATCTTCATTCATTTGATCGATCAGTTGCTGGACTGAGTCAAACTTTATCTCATCACGGATTCGCTTGTAAAATTGCACTTCGATTTTTTGTCCATAGATCTCTTGATCAAAGTCGAGGATATGGGCCTCGATCGAAAGGTTGTTTTTGACGTTGAAAGTGGGATTATGACCAACATTGATCATCGCCTTAAAGTGCTTTTGTTTCATGATCACACCACCGATATACACTCCTGACTTAGGTACGAGGTATTCCTCGCTAAAGTCTAGGTTAGCTGTCGGAAATCCGATCTCTCTTCCCTTTTTTTGTCCGTGAACGACGATACCCTTGATCCCATAGGGTCTTCCAAGCAGTTTTTTAGCCTCATCGACATGGCCTTGAGAAATCGCCACCCCGATGCGTGTCGTCGATATCTTGTTGTGGTCATCACTGACTTGATCGACAACGATCGTTTCAAAGCACTGATAGTTTGCTTTGAGAAAGTTGGCATCTCCTTCTCCGCGAAAGCCAAATCGAAAGTCAAACCCTACGACCAAAGTCGTGAGTGGCAGCACACAAAGCATCTCATCCACAAACGCCTTAGGAGATAACTGAGACAGTTCTTTGGTGAACTTGATCGTGATCCAATAGTCAATACCGGCAGTTCTTGCAAGCTCCATGCGATCAAAAAGAGTAGTTAAATGTGTGATGTGCTTTTGATTCTTTACGATCACCCAAGGATCGGGATGAAAAGAAATCATGGCAGTTTTTGCATCATCAAGGATTGCCTGACGTTTTACCTGATCGATCAGTGCCATATGACCTATGTGAAATCCATCGAAATAGCCTATACAGGCTACGATTGGTTCGTGGATCTTATCTTTGTCTTCCAATGAAAGAACTACTTGCTTCATCACCAAAGTCCTCTTTCGCTTCTATATTGATCCTCTTGCTCGCGAACATAAAAAGCAAGTGGCTCCTCTTTGTAAAACAGACATATCCGATCATGTTCGCTCTTAATTGTCAAACGCTTTCCATGATATACGTCCGTTGGATCAGATATATCGATGATCGGTTATTCGCTCAGTAACATTCTTAGGTCTAACCAGTGGGGGTCTGCGATTGCATCATTCAATGATTGAGTCATGATATGATCGATAAGACCATTTTTGACTCGTCTGAGTGCAATGGTCGTACCAATGTTACCGTTGCATGCCGATGCGATCGTTTCTGACAAAACGCGAATATACGTTCCTTTGGACACCGTTGCCTCATATGTAAGTGTCTGTTCATCAAAGCTCATTAGCCGACAATCCACCACATCGACCTCCCGCTTTGGTAGCACGACGACATCCTTTGTCGCATACAGTCTTTGTCCATTTACTCGAACTGCCGAAACTTTTGGTACTTCCTGAATGTGCTTTTTGATCATGTTTTTGCATGCCTGCAACGCATTTTGCTGGTCAAAAGCCTTGATATTTGTATGATCGATGATGGTTCCTGTGATGTCTTTACTGTCAGTAGAAATTCCAAATTGGATCGTTGCCTGATATGTCTTTTGACTTGCCATCAAGTAAGGAACCAATTTAGTATAACTGCCTAAGCACACCACCAATACACCGGTCGCCATGGGATCAAGCGTTCCCGTGTGTCCGGCTTTTATGCCGAGTGTTTTTGAGATTTTTCTAACGACATCAAAGGACGTCATATCTTTTGGCTTATCGATTGCCAGTACACCGTTCATTCTGTCACCATGCAATCATCATTATACCAAAACATGCTATAATATCAAAGAAAAAGGAACAGCGATGAAAGAACTTAGACGAGCCATTACCAAAGCCAACAAAGACTATCAACTCATCGAACCCAATGACCATATCGCGGTTGGTTTTTCCGGAGGCATGGATTCATTTGCACTGGTGACAGCTCTTGATTTAATGAAAAAACATTCACCTATTTCGTTTACTTTTGATGTTTTTCACATGGAAATGGGTTTTGAAGGAATGGACATTTCTGCAAGTGCAGCATGGTGTGAAACTCTGGGATATCCCCTTCACTTGATACCCACTGACATTGCTTCGATCTTAAAGTTGCATCCCCAAACAAACAATGAGTATTCCTGTTCGATCTGTTCACGATTGAAAAAAGGATATTTCATCGATCATGTCAAACAAACAAAAGCCAATAAAGTTGCTTTTGCACATCATGCTGATGATGCGATTGAGACATTGTTCCTTAATATGGTGTTTGGCGGCAAAATCGCAACTTTCAGGCCAAAAATGTACATGTCGCGTCAGGATATCACGTTTATTCGACCATTGGTCTATGTTCGAAAGAGTCTTATCGAAAATTATCGACAAATCCATCAGTGGCCTGTTTGTGAATCGACTTGTCCGAATGATCATCATACTCAACGAGACAAGATCAGAGGTATGATCGATGCCTTTTATCAGCATCATGATGTTGCCAAGCATAATTTCTTGAAAATGCTTTACAATGATCAACAAGTGGATCTATGGAAACCTTCTTTGCATGATGTGAATAAAAAGTGAAAATTTTGTTTGAAAATCACTTGACATTTGTTTCAGTGTTTAGTAAAGTGTAGCAGAAAACAAAAGATTAGAGGTAGCGGTGCAAATGAGTAAGTATCCGAGCCGGCAGGCTAAGACGATACCCAAAGGTAATCACCGCCGAACGTTGGATTTTGGCAAAGATCCAATGTGGGGTTATTGGGAATACCAGTAACACTCCTTCGTCAAGAAGAGGCGCTACAACTCCTTATTTGATTTATTAAGGTCGTGGTAGCCACGATCTTTTGTTTGTAAATCAAGGAGGAACACATGAAAAGATTTATGATTATGGCCGGCGTAGCACTGCTTACACTGGCAGGCTGTACCCCAGCCACAAACGATGAGAGTACCATTATTGTTGGATTGGAATGTGACTATGCACCCTTTAACTGGACCCAGATCCAAGACAGTGACACCGCCTTCCCGATCCAAGGCAACATCGGCTTCTGTGACGGATATGACATTACCGTTGCAAGTGCCATCGCGGATGGTCTTGGCCGTGACTTGATCGTCAAGCAGATCGCATGGGAAGGCTTGGAGCCTGCACTCAACTCAGGGGAGATCGACATGATCGTTGCCGGAATGACTGACACGGCTGAACGTCGTCAGCAAGTTGCCTTCTCAGCTCCGTACTATGCATCAGACATGGTGTTGATCGTTCGTGCAGATTCACCGTTAGCTTCAGCAACTTCCCTTTCCGATTTCTCAGGAGCGAAAGTTGTAGCTCAACGAGGCACCTTCCACAACGATCTTATTCCACAGATCACAGGCGTGATCCATCAGACACCACTTGCTACTTTCCCGCTTTTGGTCAACTCCGTTT
>CALFEZ010000211.1 GCA_937957895.1 uncultured Erysipelotrichaceae bacterium | reverse complement strand
ACATCGACTCCCATGCGTTTGAGTATTGGCAACAATGCGATGGCTTTGATGAAGGTTCCGGTCTCCTTTAATCCATACATATTTTCATTCTGGAGTGATCCGGAGCGATCATGATCGAAACTGCCGGATGCCCGAATCATCATGGAATATGCAAATGAATTTTTGATCCATTTTCCATGATCGAGCGTATCTGATTTTGGTGAAGGTTTTTGTTTTAAGATCACATGATCGATCAACTCTTGATAAAACTGATAAGGATTGACGATCACATTGCCATCATGGACCTTGATCTTGGTTTGAGAACAAACCTCGGGATGATCCCATAGTTCGGGAATGACATAGTTGAAGATATGTTTGTGTTGCTTTTGTTGTTGGGCGATCGCTTTTGATACTTTCTTTAAGTGTTTCATAGAGACTCCTTGTTTGTTTCATCATATCATATTTACAAAAGGATGAAGAATTGCATTGGCTGTGTTTTTGTAGTTTTTCATCAGTGCTTATATGGTGTATAATGAGATGGATAACAGGAGGAAACATGGAAAATCAACAATTACAAAAAATAGCTAATAATCTCCGCAGAAATGTCATCAAAATGGTAGCAAACGCTAACTCCGGACATATCGGAGGGGCACTGAGCGCTGCTGAGATCTTGACTGCATTGTATTTCAAGGAAATGAACATTTCATTGGACAACATCAAAGATCTCGAACGTGACAAGTTCGTTTTGTCCAAAGGACATGCAAGTGCCGGTCTGTTTGCGATCCTGCATGAGATCGGGGTATTGAGTGAAGAAGATCTGATGACATTTCGTAAGATCGATTCCAAGCTTCAGGGACATCCAAACATGAATTATGTGGATGGCGTGGATATGTCCACCGGATCATTGGGACAGGGGCTCTCAGCAGCTGTCGGCATGGCACTGTCATATAAAGCAAAAGATCTGCCATACAGAGTATATTCTATGGTGGGTGATGGAGAATCCCAGGAAGGACAAATCTGGGAAGCAGCCATGGCAGCCGGTCATTACAAGCTTGACAATCTGGTCATGTTCTTGGATTGGAACGGATATCAAATCGATGGAGACATCACGCAAGTAATGAATCCTTTGCCATTGGATAAAAAGTTTGAAGCATTCAACTGGAATGTGATCAACATCGATGGTCATGACTTCGATCAGATTTTCGATGCTTTGAAACAAGCAAGAGAAACCAAAGGCAGACCGACTGCGATCATTGCCAAAACTGTCAAAGGCAAAGGGGTCGACTTTATGGAGAACAATTATCAATGGCATGGTTCACCTCCCAATAAGGAACAGTTTGAAGAAGCAATGAAACAATTGGAGGGAAAATAACATGGCAAAAGTAGCAACCAGAGAAGCATATGGAAAAGCATTGGCAGAGTTGATACAAAAAGATGACAAGATCTTCGTGTTGGATGCTGATTTGACCAAATCCACCAAGACCAGTGATGCCCAGGCAGTCAAACCGGAACGTCACTTCAATATCGGGATCGCAGAAGGCAACATGATGGGTATCGCTGCCGGGATCGCTTCGTGTGGTAATACCGTGTTTGCGTCTTCGTTTGCGATGTTTGCTGCCGGACGGGCATTTGAACAGATCCGTAACTCGATCTGCTATCCCAAACTCAATGTCAAGATCTGCGGTACCCATGCCGGTATCACTGTGGGAGAAGATGGTGCCAGTCACCAATCGGTTGAAGATATCGCTTTGATGCGTGCCATACCAAATATGAAAGTATTCCAACCATGCGATGCCGTAGAGACCAAACAAATCATTGAAGCCGTATCGAAGATCGACGGTCCTGTATTTGTTCGTTTGGGACGCAGTGGCGTGGAAACCATTTATGATGAGAATTATACTTTTGAGATCGGGAAAGGACATGTTGTCTCACCCGGCAAGGATATTGCGATCATCGCTACCGGTGTTTTGGTACAAGAATCCCTGCAAGCCAAAGAACTGCTCAAAGAAGCAGGATTGGATGTGACCGTGGTCAACATGGCCAGCATCAAACCGATCGATGAAGCATTGATCATCGAACTGGCCAAAACCCATAAAGGTATCGTGACGGCAGAAGAACACAATGTATATGGAGGACTTGGTTCAGCCGTTGCTGAAGTCGTGGTCCAAAACCATCCGGTACCGATGAGCATCATCGGATTGGAAGACACCTTTGGTGAAAGTGGAAAGCCAGCTGAACTGTTGGATAAATATGGTTTAAGCGCAAAACGTGTTGCTGAAAAAGTAAAAGCATTCGCACAGAAGCTCGATTGATCGAGCTTCTTTTTTTAGTTGAAAGCATCGAGGATGTTTGATACGATAACTGCGTTGGATTTAGGTGAAAGATGAAAATTAAAGTTCTGATGATCAGCATACTGATCATTGCATTGTTTGGTGTGGGGACCAAAGTATATATCGATTCAAGACCCTGTGTAGCAAATGGCACACGTATTTGCTTTGATGAGGAAACAGGGCTTTTCACATTGGAGCAAGGTGCTTCACTCAAGCTGTTTCTAAAAAGCCAACAGCAAAAAGACTGGTTGCTAGAACAGTTAAAAGAGGACATCGAAGCGTATGATCTGGATCTGGATATCCTGATCATGGATGAGATCAGTGCCTGGGATGCCATGTATACCTATGATGCTGATATCTTTTATATCCAAAAACAACAAGCAGCCATGATCTTCGATGAACTGATGGTCATCGATCCGCTTTTTCTTAAGGATATATCGTTTGAAGGTATCGATCATTTTCTTGATGTCATCAACATGGATGGATTTCGCTTTTTGCCAAGCACTTATCAAGGACTGTTGTTTGTTGCCAATGAAACATTACTTTCTCAGTTGGGTATCGATGTGTCCCTAAAAGATGAGAAAAATAGGATCATCGGATTGACGGACTGGGAAGATCTGATCGAACTGACCCAACAGTGGCAAGAAACCACACCCGTGATCAACCGAAAGAAGATCACTTCCGTTTTCCCGTTTACCGTAAGTGAACCATGGCAATTTTATGCTTTTTTGACATCCAGCGGATGGCACATGTTCAAAGATTTGGATGTCTCAAAACCCGACTTTTTCTCAATCGAATTCTATCATTCCCTGTTGTTTGTAAAGGAGTTGTTTGAAACAAACTGGGATCTTACAAAGCAAAATCAAAGCGAATGGCGATATGAAAAAGCATTGATCAACATGGAGGCACCTTTTTCACTGGCAACGGAATGGATGGATTGGGATGCGATCGCTACCATCAACAAGCAAGTATATTCCTATTCAGCATTTCCTTCCAATCAGTCGAACCAACTGACACCTCTTGTCAAAGTGGGGGGGTTGGTCATCAAAGACAACGCATATCCATCATTGAGTCATAAGATATTCACTTTGTTATCCAGCAAAGAGAATACGCAGATACTCCTTGATTCCACTGATCTGAATCTTGTTATCGCACATGATCAGATCAAAGAGTATGAAATGGATGACATACGTCGACAAAAAGCATTGGCCTATACATACAGCATCAGTGAACCCATGTTGGCACTCGAACATGATCGCAGCATCCTGGGATGGGATTTCTACTTACAGGGGCATGTTCATGAAGTGATGCTGAAAGTATTCAACAAAGAACTGACAATCGAGAAGGCACAAGTTGAATTGATTGAAGCATACGATCTGTGGTACGCTCAACATAATCAAAACGGAGATGGCAATGGTCAATAATCAATGGGATCCATTTCTAATGGATGAATTTGAACAACCTTACTTTAAAAAACTGTCTGAGTTTTTAAAAGAGCAATATCAAAAAACGATTGTATATCCTCAAAAAGCAGAGGTGTTTTCATCGTTCTACTATACGGATTATCCCAATGTGAAAGTCGTGATCCTTGGTCAGGATCCTTATCATCAACCTCAGCAAGCTCATGGATTGAGCTTCTCAGTCAAACCACATGTTCCGCCTCCGCCAAGTTTATTGAATATTTTCAAAGAGTTGCATGATGATCTGAACATCCCAAAACCTTCAAATGGTTGTTTGATCCCTTGGGCAAAACAAGGGGTGCTGCTTCTTAATGCCGTGCTTACGGTAGAGGCCAATCGTGCCAACAGCCACACCAACAAGGGGTGGGAAACCTTCACCGATCATGTGATCAGCAAATGCAATGCTCATCAAAAACCGGTTGTGTTCATTTTGTGGGGACGCAATGCTCAAAAGAAAGAGCACTTGATCACCGACCCCAAGCATCTGATCATCAAAAGTGCACATCCTTCGCCTTTATCGGCATACCAAGGTTTCTTCAACAGCAAACCTTTCAGCAAGACCAATGCCTTTTTAAAGGCCAATGATCGTCAACCGATCGATTGGAGTTTTTGATGAACCCCTTTGATACTCTTGATAGTGCCTTGCAGGTGCTTTATCTGAGAACCTCGAAAGAAACCTTTGGATTGAAGTTGTTCAAACAATGCATGGAAGATCTTCATAACCCACAGTATCAGTTACGGTGTGTGCATGTTGCAGGAACTAATGGCAAAGGCAGCGTCAGCAATTACATCACCAATGTACTGGAAGAAGCCGGATACAAAGTAGGGTTGTATACTTCTCCGTTTTTGATCACTCATCACGATCGTTTCAGGATCGATCATAAACCGATCGAAAGTGAAACACTTCTAAAATACATCAACCAAAGCATACCTTATTGGGAGAAATATCATCTGACCATGTTTGAAATCGATACTTTGATCGCCATATGGTATTTTCTTGATCAAAAGGTAGATTATGCTGTTTTTGAGGTGGGACTTGGAGGCAGACTGGATGCTACCAATGTCATCATGCCGGAGGTATCGGTGATCACCACCATTGGGTATGATCACATGGAAATATTGGGAGATACCCTAGCAAAGATCACTTATGAAAAGGCAGGCATCATCAAGGATCATGTTCCGATCGTTACTTTCAACAAGTCCAAAGAAGTATTTGATGTGATCGAGGAAGTTGCAGCATCCAAACAAGCACCTCTGATCACGACACATCCGATCACTCCGATCTCACAGGCGCTTTTTGAACAAATTTTCCTGTATAAAAATCAAACGATCACCTTGAGTAGCGGGGCATCTTATCAGCGTTTGAATGCTGCCTTGGCATATGAAGCTTGTGAAGTGCTTTCAAAAAAAGATCATCGCATTCAGAAAAAACATATTCTCTTGGGTTTAAAAAGAGCGACCTGGCCGGGAAGATTTGATGCCATTAGCAAAGACCCACTGATCATCGTGGATGGTGCTCACAATGAAGAAGGCATCGAGGCACTCGTGGAAAACTTTGAACGTTTGTCACGAACGATCATCGTGGTGCTTGCGGTACTCAAGGACAAGCCTACCAAACCCATG